>MTNE01000165.1 GCA_002011355.1 Thermoplasmatales archaeon JdFR-43
TTAGAGCTGGGTGTACCGGAAGGCCCATTGTTCAGGAAACTGCAGCAGGGACATAGCGTGGAAATAAATGGCAAAATAATCACTCCAGAGATGGTACTAGGGCCTCCTCGCCCTGGAAGAAAAATAACAATATCTGGAGATACGAAGCCTTGTCAGCGCTTAATAAAATTTGCAAAAAACAGCGATGTTCTGATACATGATGCTACTTTCGATTCCTCACTAGAAGACAAAGCAAATGAATACGGCCATTCTACAGCAAGACAGGCGGCAGAGATAGCAAAAAAAGCCAATGTGGAAAAGCTTTTCCTTACNCATATAAGTCCTCGCTACAGAGACACAAAAATACTGGAAGAAGAAGCAAGAGAGATATTTCCAAACTCTTTTGTAGCTGAGGATTTCATGGAAGTGGAAGTAAAGCTGAGGAAATAATAGATATAAAAAGAGGAAATGGATTTCATTTTATGATTCTTGGCATTGACATAGGTGGAAGTTTCACAGACATGCTTTTGATGGATGAAGAAAAATTTCTTCCATATTCAACTTTTTCAACCTCTTTAGAAAATGTAATAAAGGAAATTGAGGAAGTAATGCATGAGAAAGAAATAGATGCAGTTGGTATAGGAATTGCAGCATGGCTTAGGAAAGGAAAGATTTTGCATGCTCCAAATCTTCCTTTCAAGAGTTTTAATTTACAGATAAACCTTCCATACATTATGGAAAATGATGCAAATTGTTTTGCCTATGCGGCAAGCAAAATTTTGAATGAAAGCAACATTATGGGCATTACAGTAGGCACGGGAATAGGAATGGGTATTGTTATAGAGGGAAAAATTTATAGAGGCGAAGGAGTAGCAGGAGAAATAGGACATAATGTTATTGGAGGAGATGCTAAGTGTGTATGTGGTGGAAAAGGCCATTTAGAATGCTATTTTTCAGGATGGAGCATAGGAGAAAGATATGGAAAAGAGGCAAAGGAATTGTTTGCAGAAGGAAAATTTCCATATGATGAGAACTTCGAGATTTTTTGCAGAGCTATTGCCAACGCTGTGATGCTTTTTGATTTGCCAGTTGTTGCAATAGGGGGAAGAATAGGAGGGAGGCTTAAAAAAGAAAAATTGAATAAAATTTACGATTTCCTTCCTCATCATTTTGAGCCAGAAATAAGGATTATAAAAGACGATTTTATGGTAGCGAAAGGCGCATGCTTTTTGGCAAAAACGTTATTATAAAAAGAGCGATTAATGATGCGGAACCAAAAGAATTTGCAATCAGGGCTTTCAGGAGTCTTGTAATTGCCTTTTTCATCAGTTTCGTTATAGGTGATGTACTTTACATCCATGTAAGATTGAATCCAGATTATGATGTAGGCGAGTGGATAACCATCGAGTATTTCATGGGATTATATGCTCTTCTGTTGGGCACTGCTCTTTTCCTTACGCCTTTTCCTTCTATAAAAGATTTTAAACTTGCGTTTTTCCTTAAAGTTATAAAAAATTTGTGCATAGTTGCTGCAATTTTGCTGCCATATCACTATTACATCTTCACTATTTATAATATATATGGCTCTTATTATATTTGCAATGATTTCATGGAAAGCAGGAATGCCATGACAATCATATTTGCTGCACTGCTGTTTGCAGCACTATTTCATTTTGAAATGCAAAAGAAATATTGAAATAGCCATGTGTTTTTCATATTTGGATGGCCCGGGTGGTGTAGCGGTAACATAGGGGACTGTGGATCCCCTGTCTCGGGTTCAAACTGCAGCTTGCCTGCAAGTTGCACTTCAGGCAGGTTGCCTGAAAATCCCGACCCGGGCCCTTTAAAACAAATAGAAATAAATAGAAAATTACATAACACTTGGTTATTTTCAAAAGCATGGCCTTGAGTCAGGCAAAAACATATGGAGGGGTTGGGGCGATACTCAGTTTGGTTGGCATATTCATACCATATATAGGCTTTATTGCAAGCATAGCAGGCGTTGTACTAATTTTACTTGCAGTTAAAATTATATCAGAAGAGACTAAGGATGAAAGCATATTTTCAAACTATCTCATCTCTTTTATTCTGCGTATTTTAGCTGTGATTGTCGCAATAATTGCATTCATATACTTTTTTGGCATATCATATCTTGTAGAATTAAGAGGGTTTCAGCATTTTGGGGAGTTATCATTGAAACGACTCTTCATTGGCATAGTCATTGCCTTAATCATCTTCTGGATTTTCGAAGTTATAAGCTTCGTTTATTTAAAGAAGAGCTATGAAAGCATTGCCAGATATACAAAAGTAGATTTATTCAGAACAACAGGGTTGCTCTATTTAATAGGTGCCGCTACACTGATTATCCTCATAGGCTTTCTGATTATATTCATTGCTGAAATACTGGAAATAGTTGCATACTTTTCACTGCCAGAGAATTTGCCTGAGGAAAAATCTACTGCTCAAATATAGCTCTATATTCTTCTACAACATCCTGCATAAACTTCTTCATCCCTTCCATTGTTTTGTAATGACTGATCATTTCCTTGATTACTGCAAATGGTATTGTAGCTATATCAACGCCCATCTCCGCCACTTTTCTTACCTGTAACGCGTTTCTCACGCTTGCTGCAATTATTTTTGTTTTGAAGTTGTAAGCACGATAAATTTTAATTATGCTTTCAATAAGCTCTACTCCATCATAGATGCCTTCATCGCTATAATCAATAGATGCTATTTCCCCATATAATTCTGCCACATTCCCTTTTTTCTCTTTTCTCTGCATTTCCTCGATTTTTTTAATTATGCTGCCATCAAAAACATCCCATTTTCCAAATTTTATGCCAAGCTTGCTCCTTATATAATCATCTATTCTGCCCAAGAATGGGCTAACATATGTTGCTCCTGCTTTTGCTGCAAGCAAGGCTTGTGTTGATGTCATAACTAGGGTTGCATTTGTTGGTATACCTCTTGCATTCAATTCCTTGATTGCTTTTATACCCTCAAAAATTTCATCCTCCTCACTCATTGCAGTATTTATCGGTATTTTTATGACAACATTATTATTAACATGGTTAAACTTCTGATAGAGAATTTCTGCTTCTTTCACTATATCTTCTGCCTTCGTTGCTTTCACTTCCAGGCTTACTGGCCCATCTACGGCTTTACATATTTCCTTGATGTAGTCCTCCATGCTTATTTCCATTCCCCTGCTCTTTAACTTCTCAACCGCCTTTTTTATTAAAGAAGGATTAGTTGTTACTCCATCTACGATGCCCCACTTCTTTGCTTCCTTTATTTCATCTAAATCAGCGGTATCAACAAATATCTGCATGGGTGTGAAATAGAAGGCAAAATAAATAATTTGTTGAGCTGCCTATTTTCCTTCCATCAACTCTTTTTGATTAATTCTTTTGCCCTCTTTACAATATTCTCTGCCGTCAAACCATATTTTTCCATGAGTTGCCACGCTTCTCCACTCTCTCCAAAAACGTCATTCACTCCTATTCTTATCATCGGCACTGGTTTTTCTGCTATTGCCATTGCCACAGCATCTCCCAAGCCACCTATAATGGTGTGCTCTTCACATGTTATTATTCTTCCTGTCTCCTTTGCTGCTTTTCTTACAAGTTTCTCATCCAGTGGCTTTATGGTTGGCATATGAATTATTCTTGCATCAATTTTTTCCTTCTTCAGCAAATCATATGCTTTTAATGCCTCTGCAGTCATTGTCCCTGTTGCTATTACAGTGATATCACTTCCTTCCCGCAACACATATCCTTTCCCAATCTCAAACATTCCATGTGTCTCGAATAATATAGGGGCATCTGCCCTTCCTATCCTAACATAACAAGGACCATTGTGCTCGGCTATCGCAGGAACAACATCTTCCATCTCTGTTGCATCTGCAGGAGCTATCACAACCATATTTGGCAGAGCCCNCATCAAAGCAATATCTTCGAGCATTTGATGACTGGCTCCATCTCCTCCAACAGATATGCCTGCATGGGTAGCGACGATTTTCACATTTAATTCAGGATATGCAATTGACTGGCGAATGGAATCATAGCTTCTTCCTGTAGCAAAAACAGCGAAAGTGGAAGCAAAAACGATTTTTCCACATGCTGCTAGACCAGCAGCTACTCCCATCATGTTTGCCTCTGCTATTCCCATATCAAAAAAGCGATCTGGGAAGACGGTGCCGAATCTCTTTGTTTTTGTTGACAGAGCCAGATCAGCATCCAAGACAACAACATCTGGATTTCTTCTTCCCAGTGCAATTAAGGCTGAGCTATATGCATCTCTCAAATTCCTTTTTTTATCTGTAATGGCTGCATCAATCATTTAGCTCACGCTCCGCTTGTTCCAGCTCGCTCATAGCCCTTATATATTGCTCCTCACTCGGGGGCTTACCATGAAATGATAGAGTTCCCTCCATGAAAGATACCCCTTTTCCTTTAATTGTATTTGCTATTATAACTGTTGGCTTTTCATTAAGCTTTATTTCATGAAATGTATCCAGAATTTCCTCAATATCATGACCATCTATTTCTATAACATCCCATCCAAATGCCTGCCATCTCCATGCTAAAGGTTCGAGATGCATTATTTCCTCAGTGGGTCCATCTATTTGCAATTTATTTCTATCCAGAATAGCTATCAAATTATCTAGTTTGTAATGAGATGCTGCATTTGCTGCCTCCCATATCTGGCCTTCCTGCACTTCTCCGTCCCCCAAAATTGCAAACACCCTGTAATCTTTTTTATCTAACTTTCCAGCAAGAGCCATTCCAACTGCGACGCTAAGCCCATGGCCAAGAGAACCAGTGGACATATCAACGCCCGGCACTTTCTTCATGCATGGATGACCCTGTAAAAAATGCCCTATCTTTCGGAGATTCTTCAGCTCCTCAACAGGAAAATATCCTGCTAAAGCTAAGGCAGCATATAAGGCAGGGGCAGCNTGTCCTTTCGACAATACAAGTCTATCTCTGTCTGGCCATTTTGGATCCTTTGGGTTATGCCTCATCTCATGAAAATAGAGACATGCCAGAATATCTGCCACAGATAAACTTCCTCCAGGATGACCCGAGCCAGCCCTGTAAACGGATTCTATCACCCACTTCCTTATTTCTAGAGCTTTTCTCTTAATCTCCTTTATAAGTTTTTCATCGTGCATTTTATAATGAAATAGAATTCAACTATTTATTGATGATGGCTATATGAACCGAGGATGCTGGAAATCAATGGATTTGATAATACCTCTCTTTCATTTTATCATGAAGAAATAATAAAAATTAGAGAAAAATCTCTTCATCGAGAATAGCAGATTTTTCGGTCTTTTTCATCCTTCGTTATTTTCCATTTCACTGGCTTTCTGTTCATTTCCTTACTTCCCACTTCTTCAGATCAAGAACTTTAGAGAGNGTGCTTCCTCTTCTTATCTCTTCTCTGATTCTGTTTTCCCTCTCCATAACATTTATTGCCCTATTTGCAATTTCCTGTGCTTCTTCCCTTGGAATAACAACAACGCCATTATCATCTCCAACAATCCAGTCTCCTTTCCTTACAATTTGTCCCCCACATATAATCTCGCATCCTATCTCTCCATGACCTTTTGGCTCTCCAGCCTCAGCCACAACCTTTTTTGCAAAAACTGGCAAATCCATCTTTTCTATTATATGCGCATCTCTTATTGCTCCGCCTATCACAACGCCTGCAACTCCTTTTTTATATGCACTCAGCGTGGCCAACTCTCCCCATACTGCCTGCCTTCCTTCACCTGCCTGAACAACAATAACTTCCCCTTTGCTGGCAACATCTATTGCCTCCACAACTTTAGCCCAGTCACCATCCATTGTTTTTACTGTCAAAGCCCTGCCCACCATATGTATTCCCTTTTTAATTGGATATATTCCGCGCATCGCCCCTCTATTATGCATTGCATCACATATATTGCACGTCGATACTTTTGAAAAAGCATCATACAGCTCATCTTGTGAATATTTTTTGAATTCGCTGCTTTTTATCTCCGCACCTTCCATCGCCTTTTTTATTAACTCGGTTGCTTTCTTTGCATCCTCTGCCTTTATTATCGCTCCGCCAACAATCACAATACTTGCTCCCTTTTTTACAGCCTGTGATGCCATCTCAGCATTTATCCCACCAGCAACAGCAACAGGCAGATTTGATGCTCTAACAGCCCTTTCAAGTAAATCAAAAGGGTTCTTTCCTACCATCTGCTCATCTATGGATGTATGAATACAAATATAATCTGCCCCCATTTCTTCAATCTCCTTTATTCTTCTCTCAATTTCATCAATACCTATTAGATCAACCATAACCTCCATTCCATATCTTCTCGCTGCCTTGATAACCTCTCTAATTGTTTCATTACTTGCCAAACCAAGAATACATATAACATCTGCTCCTGCCTTGGCAGCCATCTCAGCTTCTATAGCGCCAACATCTATTGTCTTCATATCTGCAACAATTTTTTTATTAAACTTCTTCAGCTCCCTTATTATGTTCATTCCCTCTGCTTTTATTAGAGGTGTTCCAGCTTCAAGCCAGTCGGCTCCACCTTCTATTGCTTCCTTTGCAATCTGAAGCGCACGATGCCCATTTATTAAATCCAAAGCCACCTGCAGCAAAGCCATAATTCAAAAACAAAGGTGTATAAAAAAGGATATGGCTGTGATGGATGAAAAATTTGAAAATTTATTTCGCTGCAACACAACATCTTCTTTCACTCATAGCATTCTCCTTTCATTTAATTCTGCCAGTCCTGCTATCTTTTATTCTATTCCTCCTTCTCATAAAAAATTGGAAAGTTATTAATGNAGCATCATTTTTCTAAATGTGCTTGATGAAGAAGTAAAGAAAGAAATCGAAAAATTTAATGGGCTAATTGACGAGGAAGCAGCCCGCCTTCTTGTCATGGAAAGAATGGGAAAGCTAACACTGCCAAAAATAAACGAGCTGGAAGAAGGAAATGTATCTCTCTATGCCAAAGTTGAAAGTATGAGCAGGAAAAAAAATGTGGTGAAAGCAGTTATAGGAGATGAAACAGGGCACTGCCTGCTTAATTTATGGCATCATAACGTTGGTATAGCCAGATATATTAAGGAAGGAGATGTTATAAGAATTGCAAATGCATGGGTGAGAGACGGAAAATGCGGAAAGGAAATAAACGTTGGCAAATTTGGAATGATTGAAAAGGTTGATAGGGAAATAAAAACAAGCATTGATTTCGGCATCAAGGAAGGGATATTCAGCTTGAAAGGAGTGCTCAATAAAAAATTTCCCACTCAAATATATCTTGGTGATGAAGAGCATTTTACATGCAAGATAATTGTTGATTTTCATGAAATATACCTGCTTGATGAAAGGGCAAAAGATATACAGAAATTTAAAGAAGGAGAAAAAATAGCCCTGCTGTGGCTCTGCAGGAAAAATGGAAGGATATATGCAAATGAACTGAGCAGGATAAGAAGATTATCGCAAGGTTAAAAAACTTCTTCACGATNTAATCTGAGGTGGATATGTGTCAGTTNAAAGAATAGCTAGTTATGTTGGCTTTTCTCTTGTTATAGTTGCTGTGGCTCTGTTTTGGCTTCTTGATATCTTTTTTGGGATGTTCTTTACGATATTTGTTGCCGCTGTTATAATATGGTATTTAAAAACGAAAAAGAAGGGAGATACTTATATGAAGGAAGTAGCCAGTATAACAGGATGCAAATTTCAAAGCGGAGGATTTGGGTATGGCTTTGTAACAGGCTNTTATAAGGGGCATGATATAGAAATTAAGGTCAATAAAGATTATAATTCACTCCGCGGGATAGCTGGCTTTGCCATCAGTAGCACACTTCTAAACTCGGCAATGGGCGTTTTAGTTGGAATAAGAAATTTTACAAGTGTAAAAGTTAAACATGNTGCTCATGTGGAAGAGCCCTTCAAACTGGCTCCCGGAATGTACGTTGATGAACATCTAATCTTATATCTTCCCGCATCCAGTGAAATCACTGGTCTGCCAAAACTCGATGCAAAATCTTTGGTTGCTGATATAGACAAAATAATCAAAAAGGTCGAACAAATAGAAGGTAAATAACCCGAGAAAAATCAGTAAAAAAATTAAATATACAAAAAATTATTAAGCACTTGGAAAATAACAAATCGACAATTCGGGATGCGGGTGTGGTGTAGTTTGGTAACACAAAGCCCTGCCACGGCTTAGCCCCGGGTTCAAATCCCGGCACCCGCATATTTTTAAGGTTATGTTAATAGCTGGCTTTCTATGCCTTCCTGCGTGTAAATATGCGAGTATATTCGAGTTTTTATTCATCCTA
>MTNE01000189.1 GCA_002011355.1 Thermoplasmatales archaeon JdFR-43
TTGAATTATATACACTACTGCACCTTCTATTGGCTCATTGCTTATTTCATCTGTTACATAGCCACAAACAATAGCATTTTGAAAGTTTGATAAAAATCTGCCACATAACTCGTTTTGTCTAGCAAAAAGCTGGAAATCATTCCATTCTGTATGAGAAACATTTTTGCTATCCTGAGTAAATGAGAAATCTTGGTGATTGCTATTATCTAAACTATTGTCAAAAATTGCAAAAGGCGAGAGTAAAAGAATGAGTGCAATGCTTATACTCTCTGCCTCCCTTTTCATGCCTAAAATATAATATCAGTATTTATAAAAATATTTCCTGATTTTTTGCAAGTNACNCTACAAAAAATTTAAAAAAATCAGTTGCATATTCTTTTTGCCCGGCGTAGCTCAGACTGGCTAGAGCGGCGGACTGTAGTTGCTTTATCATGGGGCTAAAACCCACNGCCGCGGATATCCGCGTGTCCCCGGTTCAAATCCGGGCGCCGGGACTATAACTTTTTTACCATTCTTATCCATATTCCGTATTGTTCCTCTGCAANGTAGCCAAGTTTCTCATAAAATTTTTTGGCAACATAGTTCTTTTCACCCACCCACAGCTCAATTATTGAATAACCCTTGCTTTTCAGATAATTTTCAGCTGTCTCCATCAACTTTTTTCCTATTCCCTTGCCTTTATATTCCTTCAGAACAACAATTTCATGTATTTCTCCTACTTCTGCATCAAAAAAGCTGTACCATGTAGAATCAGCAGCAACAAATCCAGCTATTTTTCCATCTATTTCTGCAACGAAAAAGCCTTCTTCATCTCTCTTCATCAGCCATTTGAAATACTGTTTTATGTTTTTTTCCTTTCTGTATGCATATTCTTCGAAATCCTCATATGCCGATTTATAAACTTTGATGAATGCATCCATATCATCTTTTGTTACTTTTCTTATTTTCAGCCCCATAAGCAAATTTAATTATGCCCATGGGTTTATAAATATGCGTGCCGAAGAAATAATGCTGGAACTAATGAAAATAACTTCTTATTCAAAAAGAGAAAATGAGATGGCTCAATTTCTTTTAAAAGAAATAAAAAAATATGGNTATGATGTTGAAATGGAAATAAGCGATGTTATAAATGTTGTAGTTAATGGTGGAGAAAAAATGGTTGTTGCAACTCATATGGATACCATAAACAGAGAGATGGAAACAAGAGTGGAAAATGGAAGAATATATGGCAGAGGAGCAAGCGATGCAAAAGCGAGCATTGCCTCGTTACTTTTATTCCTTCAAGAGGCAGATGAAATTAATTTCTCTGTGGCTTTCCTGAGCGATGAAGAGGCAGATGCAAAGGGTTCTCAGTTTTATTTAAATAGGCATAAGCCTAAGATGGCAATTGTGATGGAACCAACTTCTCTTAAAGTTTGCAATCATCAGGCAGGAAGTATAGAAGCCTTTTTTGAGGTAAGAAGTGAGGAAACCCACGGCTCATTTTGCGGAAGTGTAATTGATAAAACTTTTGAAATGATAAAAGAATTGCAAGAGTTAGAATACTGGAAGAAAGGAAAGTATTTTGAAAGTTGCTTTACGATACAAGAAATAAAAAGCATAAATCCATATTATCTGAATCCTAAAACATGCAACGGAAGATTTGAAATAAGGTTGCTTCCAGAGCAAAACGCAGCTGAAATTGCAAAAAAAATCGAGGAAATTGTTGAAAAATATGGCCATATAGAATTCAGGGAAAGATGGAATGGTTTTAAAATAGATGAGAATGAAGAAATAATAAAAATGGCAGAAAATGCCTGCAAAATGTCTGGAATTCCCTTTGCTTTAGATGGAATGCCAAGCTGGACAGATGCAATAATATTCAATGAGCATGGCGTAAAATGTATAATTTTTGGGCCAGGGAATTTAAAATACTCTCATACAGAAAATGAATACATAGAAATAGAGGAAATAGAAAAAGCATCTAAATTCCTGAAAACGATAAATAAATTGATGAGCGAGAACTAAGGCCTTAACCTCTTCCTATCTCTGGGGAATAAAATGCATTCTCTGATGTTTTTAAGATTTAACAATCTCATCAGGAAACGTTCTATTCCATATCCAAAGCCTCCATGAGGAGGCATACCATAGCGGAAAGCTTTCAGATAATCCTCGAAATTTTCTTTATTCATGCCCAGTTCATCCATTCTTTTTATAAGCAAATCATAATCATGAATACGCTGCGCTCCTGATGCAATTTCCATTCCTTTAAATTCCAGATCAAAAGCTCTTGCATATTTGCCATCGAACATTGCGTAGAATGGTTTTATTTCTAACGGGAATTTGGTTATGAAATAAAGCTCATAATCAACATGTTTTGCAAGCAGCTTTTCTTCGTCTGTGCCTAAATCATCCCCCCACTTAAAATCTGTCTCTTTCTGTAAAATTTCGACAACTTCATCATAGGTGATGCGTGGATAAGGCAACGATGGTAAATCTACTTCAACTTTTAAGATATCTAATTCCTTGCTATTCTCGTCCACTATTTTTTGAACGGCATAATCTGTCATTTCTTCCGCCACTTTCATAACCTCTTCCTCACTCTCAATAAAAGCCATTTCTATGTCTATGGCTGTGGATTCATTCAAATGGCGGGTTGTGTCATGCTCTTCAGCCCTGAAATACCATGCTATCTCATATACCTTATCCAAGCCTGAGGCCATTAACATCTGCTTATAAAGCTGAGGAGATTGCACCAAATACGCCGGTCTGCCAAAATAATCTATTCTGAATACTTCTGTTCCTCCTTCTGATGAAGCTGCAGATATTTTAGGAGTATGGACTTCTATAAAGCCCTTTTTTCTCAAAAATTCTGATGCAAAGCCAATGAAGGAATGTCTTATTGTAAAAATTGCCTTAACTTCGTCTCTCCTCAAATCAATTATTCTGTTGTCAAGGCGAGTGTCAAAATCAACATTTACTTTGTCTATAACCCCCATAGGCAAGGGTGTATCCGCCTTAGCCAGCACCTCCATTTTTTCGATTAGTAACTCCCAACCATTCATTACCTTTTCATTTTCCTGGCATGTGCCGTAGGCTGCTATTACACTTTCTCTTGGCAAAGAAACAAGTTCTTTAAATAAATCAGGATTCTGCTTTTTTATTGCTGTAATTTGCATTCTGCCATATCTATCGCGCAATATAACAAAAGCTATTCCACCCAAATTGCGAATATCCTCAATCCACCCTGCTATACTTATCTTCTTTCCATAATCTTTTTCGCCTATTTCATTGCTATAATGGCTACGAAGCATATTCATGATATGATTTACCCATTTATTTTTTATGGAACTATTTCTTTACTATCAGCTTAATATCATCAAACCATACTTTTCCCGTGCCAGTTAAGGCTGCTCTGACTGTAATGTGGTCTGTGCCTTCTGGCACTGTAACGACAGCGGTACATTGTGTCCAATCGCATGTNCCACTTAAAGGCTGTATAGTTTGTGTTGTTCCAAAAGCAAGCAATTCATTGTTTTTACCCCAGCATTGAACAACGATGGCAACATTTTCTGCATTTTCCATTTTAACCCAGCCAACCAATTTGATATCTTTTCCAATCGGTACATCATAAACATTCTGTGCCCAATTGTTAGATACTGTAACATTATACACATGTGTATTAAAAATACAAACACTCCTGCTACCACTGTGCCTTATATCAGAAACCCATGACATATTCAGTCCTTCAGCTGGCACCATTGCTTTATACCAGTATGCCGGGTTATCTCCGACACCTTCTTCAAATCCTGAATTTTTAAGGAGATTGATTTCTTTTTCCTGTGTGATATGAATAAAATATCCTATCAGAATTCCTGCAATCAATGAAAAAGCAATAATAAGCGGCAAAGCATATTTCCTCTCCATTTTTCTTCTTCCAATTAAACATTCATTTTTTAAAAAATTTTTTATTCAATCTGCTCAAATGTGCATTCCTCAGGCTTTTTATCATTTCTGAGTCTTTTGAAAGAAGGGCTTCTTAACTCCATGTCTTTTGTCATTTCTATATACTCAACTTCTGCCACTATCTCTGGCTTAACCCATATCATGTTCGAAGGAGTTTTCTTAGCATTTACAACATAAGCATCTTTTACTTCCTTGAAATTTTTAAGTAAATAGCTTATAATTTCTTCATCGAAGCCAGTTCCTACCTTGCCAATGTAATAAATTTCTTTTTCTTTATACAATCCCATTCCAAGAGCGCTTATCTCCCTCTTTTCCCTCGTGTAACCAATTATTATAACATCTATGCTCTTCACATTTTTAATTTTAAGCCACTCATGACGGCGCTCCCCTGGGTAATATTTGCTACCTATTTCCTTTGCAATAACTCCCTCCATATCTCTTTTCTTTANTTCTCCCCACAACTTTTTTCCGTTTTCTGTTGTAAAAATAAGTTCGAGATGCCCACTTTTTTTAAATATTTCGTTCAAAATTTCCTTTCTTTCTTCAATAGGCTTCTCAATTAATGGCTTACCATCTATTTCTAGAACATCGAAAATTACATATGTTGCTGGAATTAACTTTGCCCTTATTTCTATCATCAAATCGCTGTCAACATGCTCTCTTTTCTGCAGCAGATNAAAATCCGGCTTTCCTTCNTCATTATAACAAACTATTTCTCCATCAAAAACAACGTTGCCATATTTCTCTAACTCCTTGCATATGAAAGGGTATCTCCTGCTTATGTTCCTGTTTCTCCTATTAAACAGCTTTACCCCTCCATCAATCTCTGCTATGCATCTTGTACCATCAAGCTTTGGCTCAAATATGTAGCTATTGCTATCTAAAATGTTTTTATTTCCTTTCTGACAGAGCATTGGTGCATATTTCATTTTTCAATACTGGCNCTCAATGCTTCCATCAGGCTCACTTCTTCTTTTGGCTNTTCTTTTTCTATCACCACTTCCTCACCTTCCATTTTTCTTCTTATTAGCTCTTTCAACTCTTCCATGAATGTGTCCTTGTATTTGCTCAAATCAAATTTTTTGCTGTAATATTTTTCTATTAACATTTTTCCAAGTTCCTTTTCTTTCTCGTTTATCTCTGGCANTTCATCTAAATTCTCGAGCTCATCTATGCTTCTTATTTCATCATGATAATGCAGCACTGAAAGAAGCAATCCCTTTTTATAAGGCTGCAGACAGCATAAATATTCCTTATTTTTGATGACTACTTTTCCTATAGCCGCTTTTTTCATTTCTTCCAGCAATTCTTTGAGTAAAAAGAATGCCTTATCTCTTTTCTTTTGCGGCACCATGTAATAGCTTTTGCTGTAATAAACAGGCTCAATTTTATCTAAATCAACAAACTCATAAATTTCAAAGTTATCTGTTCTTTTAGGTCTCAAATTTTTAATTTCCTCAGCATCTAAAATGAAATAATTTCCTTTTTCAAACTCAAGTCCCATAACAACATCTTCTTTTCCAAGCTCTTCACCATTCTCACACACCATTTTATAATGCACTGGCAACTTGTGTCTGCTGCAAAGCATTTTGAAGCTTACTTGTTTTGATTTGGTGGCAGCATAAATTTTAACGGGAATGCTTACAAGTCCCCAGCTTATATTACCTGTCCAACTTGCCCTCATCAATTTTTATTTTATGCCCTTTATAAATACTTTTATGTTTTGCTTTCCCATCAAAAAATGAAAAATGGAGTTTGTTAGCTCTATTCATTTCTCATTGTTTCCTGCTTCTTTATTAGCATGAAAATAAGGATTTCTCAAGCCATTCAATATTTTCAATACCTTCTTATTTCAAAAATTTTTTATTTGTGTTATAGGAGGGGGAGGAATTTATAAAAACTAATGTGGATTATGAAATAATGGCTATTACGAGCTTGGAAGCATTGATGGAAAAATGGGAAAGATTCTTTCAGGAATACTGCAAAGACAAAATAGAAAGTGCTGCCTTGCTCTACCCCGAAAAAAAGAGCGTTTTGTTAGATTATTGGGACATTGATAAATATGATTCTGAACTTGGAGAATATCTGCTTGATAAACCTTATCGAGCCATATATACTGCTGAGGAAGCTTTAAAGAGAATAGATGTTGCTGGAGAAGCTCCTCGCCTTCATTTTAGAGTCAGAAATATACCCGATGCAAATAAAGTTGAGATTAGAGATTTAAGGGCAATTCATCTTGGTAAGTTTATTTCTGTAAGCGGGCTAGTTAAAAAAGTTACTGAAGTGCGCCCCAAGCTGCAGGATGCTGCCTTTCAATGCCAGAAATGTGGGGCAATAATTAAAGTTCCACAGGAAGAAAATATTCTTGCTGAACCCATGGAATGCTATGCTGATCAGGGTGGCTGCGGAAGAAAATCCTCCTTTAAGCTTCTGACTGAAAAATCTGAATTTATTGATGCCCAAAAACTGGAGTTGCAGGAAAGTCCAGAAGGACTGAGAGGAGGAGCGCAGCCAATGCGTCTCATTGTTTATCTAGAAGATGATTTGGTAGGAGATGTTGTTCCTGGAGATAGAATAACTGTGAATGGAGTACTGAGAGTGCAGGCAAGGAGAAAAGGAAGAATGAAACTCACTGAATTCAATAAAGTTCTGGATGCAAACAGCATTGAAATTAAGGAGCAGGCATTTGAGGAGATTTATATAAGTGAGGAGGACGAAAAGAAAATAAAGGAAATAAGCAAGGATCCAATGCTTTATGAAAAAATAAGAAACTCCATAGCTCCAACAATCTATGGCCTAGAAACTGAAAAAGATGCTTTGGCTCTGCAACTTTTTGGTGGTGTGCCAAAATACATGCCAGATGGCACAAGGATAAGAGGAGATATACATATTCTGCTCGTTGGTGACCCTGGTACAGCAAAAAGCCAGCTGCTCAGATATATTTCACAATTGGCTCCCAGAAGTATTTATACATCTGGCAAATCAAGCAGCGCTGCTGGTTTGACAGCTTCAGCTGTAAAAAGTGATGAATTTGGAGAAGGTGGCTGGACTCTAGAAGCTGGTGCTTTGGTTTTAGCTGACCTAGGCATTGCATGTGTGGATGAGCTGGATAAAATGCAGCCAAAGGATAGGGATGCACTGCATCAAGCCATGGAACAGCAGGAGATAAGTGTTGCCAAGGCAGGCATTAATGCAACGCTAAAATCAAGATGTGCTTTGCTTGGTGCAGCCAATCCAAAATTTGGAAGATTTGATGAGTATGCTCCAATAGCCGAGCAGATAAACATTCCTCCTGCCCTTCTTTCAAGATTTGACTTGATTTTTCCGCTGACAGATAAGCCTGATAGGGAAAAAGATGATGCTCTCGCAAGCCACATACTGGAAGTGCACAGATATGGAGAGATGTTATCACACGAGAATATAGAAATAGATAGAATAAAGCCAGCAATAGAACCAGAGTTTTTGAGAAAATATATTGCGTATGCAAAAAGAAATGTATTTCCTGTTTTAACTGAGGAGGCAATGAAGAGAATCAGAGATTATTATGTTGATATGAGGGCAAAGTCAAAGGAAACGATACCATTTACACCCCGTCAGCTTGAAGCATTTATAAGAATAGCTGAAGCATCTGCCAGGATGCGTCTTTCCAATGTTGTTACCATCGAGGATGCAGATAGAGCGATAAAAATTGTTGAATATTACCTCACCAAAGTAGGAATGGAAAGAGAACTGGAAGCATTTAATATTGATTTAATAACGACGGGCATAACAAAAACTCAGAAAGATAAGATGAAAATACTTACAGAAATAATAAGAGACATTTGCCAGGAAACAGGCTCTGCAGCCCCTCTGGAGGAGATAATAACAAGAGCGCAGGATGAGGGCATGGAAAGAGACACTGTTGAAAAACTAATAGGCAAGATGAGAAGGGAGGGGATTATATTTGAACCAAAACATGGAAAATACAAGCTCACTAGCGAATAAAATATACATGAAAGTCTACACTGTGTATAATGAGGTATTGGTTGCTGCATGTGATGCTGAGTTAATAGGAAAAACTCTAAAAGAAGGAGAAATAGAATTTCATGTTTCAAAGGAATTTTATGCTGATGTTCTCGGCGATGAGGAAATGCTGAAAAAACATCTTGCTAAAGCAACGATAGCAAATTTAGTAGGACATAAAGCTGTAAAATGCGGCATTGAAATGGGAATGATTGATGAGGAAAATATTTTAAAGATTGCTGGAATACCACATGCTCAGTTTGCTTTACTCTAAAATGTTCTGCGTTGAATGTGGTAAAAAAGGAAAGACATACAACGGCTTATGCCTAGATTGCTATTTGAAAAAGAAAA
>MTNE01000037.1 GCA_002011355.1 Thermoplasmatales archaeon JdFR-43
CCTTCTTTTGCAATAATCCATCCCGCTAATGGAAGATAAGTTTTTGGAATGAATAATGAATAGAAGTATATGTAAAAGAGTATTGTCTCCATAATTGAATGAATGAAAGAATTTGAAATAAGTTTGTCCATTATGCTGTATAGAAATATGGAAAGTATTGATGCTGGAGTTTCAATCCATGAATTGCTGCCATAACCAGCTATCAAACAAAAAACATTGAAAATGAATGGAAGATACTGCATCTCTGTGAAATTTATATCAGCAATACTCATGATTTCTTTCGCCATTTCATCTGCATTTCTTATCAGATTGTATTTTTCTAGCTCTGCTAAAATGATTGGAAGGAAAAAATCAAATTCTCCTGTCTCAATAAGCTTTTGCATGAGATTTTCCAGTTTTATTTTGTCTTCTATAGAGATGTATTTTCTACTGACATCTCCATTATGGTTTTTTACAACAACAAAAACCTTCTCTGGAATAATTGCAGAGGATANAGGAATAAAAAGCATAATTAACACTACAGAAGTGACAAGTATTCTCCTCCTCAACATCTATAAAATGATTGAAGAGATGAATATAAAATTTATGCCAGCTAAACGAATGCTCTATTCACCACAATTTTTCCTCTTGCTTCCTTTTTAAATTCAGAATAAATTTTTTCATAATAGGTTCCAGAAATTCTTTCTCTGTACAGCTTTTTCTTCTCTTTGGATAAAACTCTGCTCATATTCTCCCACACATCCCCTTTTAAATGGAAATTGTCTATGACTATTTCGTTCACCCCTGCATCATCAAATAAATCCACCCATTCATTAACCTCATTTTCCTCTATCTCCGGAAATAAAGGGCCAAGAAATGCATATGTGTAAATGCCATTATCAGCAAATTTTTTCAAAGCTTCTATCCTTTTCTCAATTGGTGGAGCATAAGGCTCAAAAATTTTTCTGCTCTCGTCATTTAAAGTAGTTATTGTAAATCCCACCTTTACATCACTGAATTTTTTTATTATGTTTATGTCCCTCACCACCAAATCCGACTTCGTTAATATATCGATAGGCCAGTCATGTTTTAGCAGGAGCATCAGGCATTTTCTCGTGAGTTCATATTTTTTTTCTGCTGTCTGATAAGCATCGGTAGAAGTTGATATGCCCACGATACCTTTCCTTTTTATCTTCAGCTCTTTCCTAAGCACAGCAGGAATGTTTACCTTTGCATATACTGCCTTACTCCATTCCTCTCTGCTGACGTGAAGTGTGGAAGGCACATAGCAATAAATGCATCCATGGGCACAGCCAACATAAGGATTCAGCGAATAATCTATGCCGGGCAATCTTGAAGAAGTTAGGGCAGATTTGCACCATCTTTCCCTAATCATTTAAAAAGTCCTCCAGCTTTCGCTGATATAACACATTTTTCAGCAAGCTGCTCGTCTCTATCCATCTTTTTACAGGTATGTGAAGTAATGAGGAAATGAAAAGCAACGCCTCTTTCACATCATCAAATTTCTTTGCCTCTCCTCTCAAAGCTTTCCTTACATTTTCTCTAACATTCCATACGCCAACGGGCATTATATAGCCGGGATGTATCTCCCGCAAAACAACAACTCCTGCCTGGCGGCGCTCTGCCTTAAGCTTCTCCGCCACAGCTAGGCGGGCTGCATAATAGCAACCGCCTATGGTAGCATAATCGCTTCTTCCATCGTAATATTCATGATCACCAAATAAAACAATTTTTTTGCCCAATGGGTTCCATGTAGTGTTAGGATACCACGCCTCTATAAGTTCATATTGCCAGCTACTCGGATACATAAATATTACCCATAAATTATCCAGGCTTTTTGTGTAATATATGCGATACTCGTTTAGCCATGAATAGCTTTTTATCTCTTCAACAAGCTTTTTGCCTATTGTGTCATCAACAGCTGTTATACTCCATCTAGTGGGCACCATTTTTGGTTGCAAGCCAAATAAACCAGCTGAAAATGCCTTCTGAATGGAAGAAACAAATGTTCCGTGCTCATAAAGCCATAGAATAGCTTCTCTAGCTTTCATTTCATCATAAGCAGCTTTCTCTATCCTTCTATCTACTTTAGCATTTCCCACCCAAATCTTTTTTATTGGCGCTGAAGGGCCATGTGGCTGAACTTCATCGTATAGTGCAATGATGCCGCGAGGCTTCTTTTCGAATTCCACCTCCATATCAACTGGCTTTGCTGCCATAGCTATTTCCTGCAAGTAGCAAGCTATTTTACTTTCAACATTCTTAACATTCAACCTGTATTTTCCTCTAACCAGTTTCATTCTAAATTCTACTAGCTCGTCGATACCAATATTATGCCAGAGTTCTGGCGTGTCCATATAGGAAGTGTCTCCTTCTATGGGGGGGAGCATTGGTCCTACATAAACTTTTGGATATCCATTCCTTCCAATGAAAAGAGAAGGAGGAGTGCTGCCAAAAAGCACTTTTTTCTCAATCTGTGGCTTTACTTCCAGATTTTTGTAATATCTTACCATTACAGGACATCTTGTTTTACCACACAGAAGCTTAGCCCCTCTACACTGTATACAAATGCTTTCATCCATGCTTATAAACTTGCGGGGCTTTGTCTTCACACTATTTTAAACAGAAAGAAATAAAAAGTTTTGTGGGGGGCATCAAAAATTTATAAAGTGCTTGCATATCAAATTTAAATGAAAGTTCTGCATGTCTCAGACACTCANATTGGCTATTCGGCCTATCATAAAGTTGCTGAAAATGGGATTAATCAGAGAGAAATGGATGTTTATAATGCGTTTGAGCAGTTCGTTAACTATGCTCTCAAAACAAAGCCAGATCTGATAATTCATGCTGGTGATTTGTTTGATGGCGTAAGGCCCAGTAATAGAGCCATATCATTTGCATTGAATCAACTACTTAGAATATCTGAGGCAGGCATTCCTTTCATTGTTATATCTGGCAANCACGAAACACCAAAGTTAAGGGAAACGGGCAGCGTGTTTAGAATATTTGATCATCTGCAGCATATTTATCCGGTATACAAAGGAAAACTGGAGGAAATTGAAATAGGAAATGCTTTAATTCATGCCATTCCTCACTGCCATTCAAATGATGATTTGAAAAAGAACATTGAAATGGCTCGGCCTAAAGAGGGTTACATAAATATTTTAATGTTGCATGCTGGAATAATAGGAATAAAAGAGTTCAGTTATACAAGAGGAGATTTTAACGAGCAGATTATACCTGCTGGCTATTTGCAACCATCATTTGACTACATTGCTCTGGGACACTACCATAAAGCAACAGAAGTTACAAAAAACGCCTATTATGCAGGCTCAACGGAACATTTTTCATTTAAAGAAGCAGGAGAAGAAAAGGGATTTTATGAAATTGAAATCGGGAGCGAGATAAAAATAAATTTTGTTCCATTAAAAGTAAGGCAGATGATTGACCTAGGGGAAATAAATTGTTTAAACTTGATGGCAGACGAAATAGAANCGGAGATAATTAAAAAATTTGAGGAAAATGACATAGAGGGCAAGATAGTGAGGATACGACTGAGGAAAATTGACAGAGGCAAGTTCAAAAGTTTGGTATGGGAAAAAATAAAAAAGATTGCCTCATCAGCCCTTCATTTTGAAATCGATTATGAATTTTTTGAAGTAGAGCATGAACTGAAGGGAAAAAGCAGGATAGGTAGTTTAGTAGAAGAATGGAANGAGTATATTGCAAAAGTTCCAATAGATAAAAACAGGAAAGAAATAGAGGAGCTGGCATTGAAATACCTTTCAGAGGTGAGTAAATGAGGCTTGTATCGCTAACAATGCATAACTTCCGCAAATTCAAGGATGTTGAAATTAACTTTCCAGAAGGTATAATAGGGCTTGTTGGCAATAACGGAGCAGGAAAATCAACAATAATAGAAGCTATAGGCTGGGCAATCTATGGCAATAGAGCAGCAAGAACTTCAAAAGATCAGATAAAAAGACTGGGCGCCAGCAGAAGCGATGACTGCTGGGTAAAGCTTGTTTTTGAGATGGGAGGAAATGTATATGAGGTTTTCAGGATAATAAGTGGGAATTCCACAGATGCAAGAGTGAAGGTAAATGGTTTAATAACAGCGTCTTCAACACAAGGGGCAACACAATTTCTGGAAAAGAAGCTTGGAATGGATTATGATTCCTTCTACACATCAATTGTTGCTAAACAGCAGGAATTAAATGCTCTATCAGACAAATCGCCTTCTGAAAGGAAAAGAAGTATGCTGAGAATGCTGAAAATAGATGTACTGGAAGAGGCAATAAAAAGAGTTAGGGAGGACAGAAGAAATAAGGAGAAAATTCTTGAAGCATCTTGAGAAAACTCTCAAAGACATTGATGAAATGGAGAAGAGTAAGAGAGAAAATGAAGAGATGCTGGATGAACTTTTCAGAAAAAAGAATGAATTGAAGGAAGAAATTGCAAATCTTGAGACAAAATTGAAGGAAACGGAAGAAAAAAGAAGGATTGAAAAAGAGAAAGCAGAGAAATTCAAAAATCTACAGGAAAGGAAGAAACTTCTTGAGGAAAGAAAAAGAAATAAGGAAAATTTGCTTGAAAAGAAACTCGAGGAAAAGAGGGAGATAGAAGAGAAGGTTGCAGAATATGAGGAGATTAAAAAATATGCTGANGAATATGAGAACGTGAATAAAAGAAAGGAAGAAATGGAGAANTTGAAACAACTTTATTATGAAAGAAATAATCTGCAGAAGGAAATAGAATCTCTTGAAAAAGAAATTGAAGAAATAAATGGATTTATTTTGGTGTTGCAGAAAGAATTGGAGGGAGAAAAAGAAATTGAGTTAGAATTTAAAAGAATTGAGAGGGAAATTAAGAGGATGGATGAAGATATAAAGAATATGGAAAAGGATCTGGAAGAAAAAAGAGCAGAGAAAAAATTTGTCNTGGAAAAGAAAGCAGACATAGAGAATAAACTGAATAAAATAAAGGAACTCGGTCCCGAAAGCAATTGTCCCACATGCGGAAGATTACTCGGAGAAAAATATGAGGAAATTGTTAAGGAATTTGAAGAAAAAATAAAGAAATTTAGCGAAGAAGCAATAAAATTAGAGAGAGAAATGGGGAGTATGAAGACTGGCATTGACGAATTGAAATTAAAAAGAGAGGAGATAGAAAAAAGAAGGAAAGAGATAGAAAATAAATTAATGAATTATAGATTGGTTAAGGAAAGAATAAATAGTTTTCAGGAAAGGAAAAGAGAAAAGGAGAACAAGAGAGAAGAATATATAAAAAGAATCGTGGAAATAGGAGAGGTGGAATTTAGCGAGGAGGAATATAAAAAAATTGTGCAAAAATTGAAAGAACTGATGCCGCTCAAAAATAAAGTAATGATTCTGGAAAATGAGATTAAAAGGTTGCCTTTACTTGAAAAGGACCTGAAGGAAATCCGAGATGAAATAAATTTCGTAAACAAGGAAGTCCAGCAATGTATGGCAGAATTAAATGCCCTCGATTTTGATGTTAGAATATATGAAGAAGTGGAAAAGGAATATGAAAAAATAAGGAATATCTTTCATATCAAAAGAGAAGAATTTATCAGAATAGAAGGCAAAATTGATTATGTAAAAAAAGAGATAGAAAGGCTTGAAAAGGAGATAGAAGAACAAAAGAAGCAGAGGGAAGAAATTAAAAATTTGAAAAAAGAGATAGCAAACCTCGAAATGCTTGCTGGAGATAGGGATACAGGCTTACTCAATAATTTTAAAAACTATTTGATATCAAAAATAGGNCCTCTTCTTTCATATTATGCATCTCATTTCTTTGCCATATTCACTGATGGAAAGTATAAAGAGATAGAAATAGATGAAAATTACAACATATGGATATATGACAGAGGAGAAAAATTTGAACTCGAAAGGTTTTCTGGTGGAGAAAAAGATTTAGCAAATCTGTCANTGCGTTTAGCTATTTCTCAGCTTATTACCCAGAAGGCGGATGTTTCCCTAAATTTCATTGCCTTAGACGAAATTTTTGGTTCACAAGACAGAGAAAGAAGAAAAAATGTTTTGAATGCTCTGGCAGAGTTAAAGAATCAATTTAAGCAGATTTTATTGATTACCCATATTGAAGAAATAAAAGATTCGATGGAACATATAATAAAAATTTATGAAGATGATGAGGGCATATCTCATGCCACGTTTGAATAGAAAGATATAAATCATATTTTTCTTCTCAAAAACAGATGGGCCGGTAGATCAGGGGAAGATCGCTTGCTTCGCAAGCAAGAGGNCGCGGGTTCAAATGCGTTGCTTTGCCTCGCAAAGCGTGCCTGAAAATCCCGCCCGGTCCATCTTTTAAAGCCAGGCTATAAGTTCGGGTGGAAAACAAAATTGTTTTCAAAATTATTCGCAAATCTTTCCATTCATTACTATATTTTTAACAACAGCCTCTATTCTCTCTATAGCTGTTTTAACTTTTTCAATTTTTAGCTTATCTTCTGCATCAAGATTTTTCTCTGATATGAGATTTAAATAGCCTTTTGCAATTGCCAGAGGATTGAAAAAATAATGAGCAATATCTTCTCTGAAATTTTTCACACTTTCATATGTTATATCCAAGATTTTCTTTATCCTGATNAAATCTTCCATATCTCTGACGATGCCAAAAAAGAATTTTAAATCATTATTGTCAAATATTGGATAGAGAACAATTTCTTTGCTGCCACTCTGTATACTCATTCTTTTCTCGGATAACGCTTTTTTTAGCTCTCTTCTCATTTTGTAAATATCGCTGGCTTTATCATTTGCAAAAATTATATTCCCTCTTCTATCAAGTATGAATACGCCCTCCCTGTCATTGAGCGAGCGCAAATTTGGCCGCATACTGTCCATTTTCTCAAACACGAATATTTCTCTCATTTCCAACAATATATCACAAAACCATATATATTGCTAATTTTGAACAAAATTGTCGTGCCAAAACAAAATTTATATATACTCTTTCATCCATCCGCAAACTAATAGTAAATTTAAACCCCAATTTCTTCTCTGTTTCTCTCTTGTTTATATTACTCAAAAATAATGCTTTTTCTTTCCAGTTCAATTGTCGGCATTTTATAACCTTTTCTTACCCTCCTGTTGTATTCTTCTTCACCAATCTCCTGCAAAATTTTTCTGCCCTTCTCAACCTGTTTGAGTATATTATTATTCATTTTTGCTACACTCGCTGGAGAAATTTTTTCCATTAAAAGTTTTGATGCCATTCCGAGACCCAATGGCAATGATTCAACCCTCATTATGCTACCCGGGATTGCCTGAAACCATATTCCTATGGAATCTTCTCCAAATTTTGTTATTGGTATGCCTGTCGCNGCCTGCCTCTCCGGCGTTGGGCCAACATCTGCCACGATCCATTTGCCATCAATATATACCTCTCCTTCACCATGCAACATGAAATAGCCCATTGCATCATACCACTCGCGCATCAATGGATCGATTTCAACAAATGTTTCATACCATTGCTGAATCATAGCAATAGCATATAACTTATATCTCGCTTTTAAGCCAGCAGCTCTGCATAATGCAATGAAAAGAGAAATTTTATGGAGGCAGGTGCCATAACCTCTTTTTAAAGTCGGGACTACCCCATCTAGGGGCATAATCTGCAGAATTAAATTTCTTTTTACAAACTCAAAAGCATCTCTCGCATATTCATACGGGTCTTTTTCAAAAGCTCCGAGATGATTTGCTAGAGCAATAATTTCCTTTGCATACGGGTTGCAATATAAAGTGGGGCGAAGATATTTTTCGTTGGACTTTACAACTTTCATTCCTGGCTTATATTCTGGCAATTCGTAGTTTCTTTTTGGAGGAATGTACTCAATCCTCTCCCTTCTAGCTTTTTTTAATTGCCCCATATTTTTTATCAGGACTTTGCTGAGTGCAAAGCCCCCTTTTATAAATAACTTCAACATGTTTTTTGGTGGAATGTACTCCTTATCCTTCAATTCCCTAAGCATCCTTTCCACCCAAATCCATCGAAAGCACTCTCCTCATCTCCTCTGCACAGCCTCTCATTTCGTCTCCTTTGGCTCTGCTGACCTCTGGTTCCAGAACAGGAGAGGTACGATGACATACTGGACATTCTTCATACATTCTTACTTCATCCCCAGATATTATGAA
>MTNE01000111.1 GCA_002011355.1 Thermoplasmatales archaeon JdFR-43
TTTCATACAATAACAGCAGCATTGATTTATTTGTAGAAAAACTTAACGCAACATTCACATCTGATGAATTATATGCTATTTCTTTGCTCCTTTTTTCATACACTGATGTTCTCAATGCAGCCACACGCAAACAACAAATTGAGGAAATTCTAGAAACGTGGCAAAATGTGAGGAAAGCAGCATATTATCTGACAAATTGCAGCATCAATGAAAGCATATCCGATGAATATAATCTCATTATAATGGGGTGCAAAAGAAATGAAAAGTATGCAAATAATTACAAATTCATTATCGATTTCGGAGGAAATGATTCTTACGAAACAGGAAACAATTCCTTTTTGCTTGATATAAAAGGGAATGATGAATATAAGAGACTTTCAGGTAACAACAGCATAAATCTTGTTTTTGACTTGGCAGGCAATGATATATACAGGGAGCTTCCGTACGCTGTTCAGGGCATCGATTTTCTTGTTGATGCAGAAGGCGATGATGAATATTTTGGAAGCATCGCTTCCTCTTATGAAAATGGTATGGCAGTTTTGGTGGATGTTGAAGGTAATGATATTTACGATGGCAAGAACTACAGCCAGGGCTACAGCAATAATGGTTTTTCTTTATTGGTTGATATGAGAGGAGATGATATTTATAAAGCAAACAACTATTGCCAAGCCAGCAGCGAAAACAGCGGAGTGTCTTGCCTGCTTGATCTTTATGGAAATGATGCTTTCTTCGCTGCAGATCATGCACAATCATATGCAAATGGTCTTCCTCGCACTTCCTTATCCATTTTCATGAACCTTGCGGGAGATGATTATTACGAGGCAAAAGATTTTTCCCAGGGATATGGTGAAAAGGGAGGAATGGCTTTCTTCTTTGATTTTCTTGGAGAAGATAATTACTATGCATCTCAATTTTCTCAAGCATCTTCATCTTGGTTAGGCCTAGCTGTGTTGCTTGATGGAGATGGGAAAAATAAATTTTCTGGAGGATTTTTCAGCCAGGGAAATCAGAGATGGGGAGGATATTCATTCTTTTTAAATGATTTTAATGCTGATGATGTTTATGAAATTTTAATGCTGCCAGAAAAACTTAATATAGATTTATCGAAGCTCCTCGGCAATTTCCTTTAGGGTTTTTTCAACCAGCTCTGGAGCCTTTCCTATGTAATTTCCTGGGTTGAACAATTCATCAATATCATCGAGTAATTCAACAATTTCTTTCTTTTCCTTCAAAATTTCCTTTAAATGCACTCCTTTTTCTTTTGCTTCCATTGCACACTGCCTCATTAATTCATGTGCCTCCTGCCTGCTCATTCCTTTTTCGACTAGCTTTATCATTATGGCTTCGGTGAAGATCAATCCCTTGCTTATTTCAATGTTTTCTGCCATTTTTTCTGGATATACCCTTAAGCTGGAAAAGACTTGCTTCATTTTATACAGAATCCAGTCTGTTAAGATTAAAGCATGCGGAATTATGAAGCGTTCCGCTGAAGAATTGCATAAATCGCGCTCATGCCATTGAATTGCATTTTCCCATGCAGGCAATAAATTACTTCTTATTACTCTTGCCAGCCCGCAAATCTGCTCGCATGTTATTGGGTTTCTTTTATGCGGCATTGTTGAAGAGCCGACTTGCTTTTTCTCAAAATATTCTTCCACTTCCGCAATTTCATTTCTCTGCAAATTTCTTATCTCAGTTGCAAATTTTTCTAAAGATGTTGCAACATTTGCAAGGAGTGATAGCATGGCAATATAACGGTCTCTTCCAACAATTTGCGTTGCTGGCAACTCTGCCTTTAAGCCCAACTCTTTCATAACAAAATCCTGTACTTCGAAAAATTTCTCGCCAAAGGCTGCTCCTGTGCCAACTGCTCCCGACATTTTACCTACTGCCACCTCTTCCTTTATCTGCTGCAGTCTTCTGTAATGGCGAAGCATTTCTTTGGCATAAACAGCCATTTTCAAGCCAAAGGTTATTGGCAAGGCATGCTGTCCATGTGTTCTTCCAATCATAATAGTAGCCTTATGCTCTTCAGCAAGCCTGGCTATAGCTTTGATTAACTCTGCCATTTCCTTTTCAATTATGTTTAGTGCATCTATAATTTGTAAGGCGTGGGCTGTATCAACATATCATATGATGTTGCTCCCAGATGAACATATTTGCCATGCTGGCATTGCTCAGCCAAAGCCTTAACCATTGCCATTACATCATGCCTTATTTCCGCTTCAATTTCTTTAACTCTTTCAAGTTTTACATATTCCAGATTTGCTTTTTCTGCTATTTCCTCAGCAGCTTCCCTAGGAATATTACCAACATGAGCGTGCGCTCTAGCCAAGGTAGCTTCTACTTTAAGCCAGTAAGAAAGGCGAGATTCCTCACTAAAAATTTTTTTTANCTCCTTCCTTCCATATCGAAAATCCAAAGGACAAATCATGTGATTAAATGAATACGAATATAAATTATTTCTGAATGGTAAAGGGTTATAATGATATACATCGAGCATCCTTCATTGTTCTCGAACGATGCTGGAATTATCTCTGGATTTTTCTTTAAAATTCAGGCAACTTTACATCGAGACCGATAAAGAAAAGAGGACAAGGAGAAAGATATCTTTTAGAAAAGAGAAGCTTATAATCGAGATAGCTTGTTATCGGTTGATATTNTTCACTTCCTCCCACACCCCATATGCATTCCCTGCCAATGAATATNAAATACCATGTTCCTGCCCACAAAATATGATTGTATGGATTTGTGTAATAACACCATCTGCCTATCCAGATCAGTTCATCCTATACCAGTTGATCAACGAGCGAAATAATTTCCGTACTCTACAAAAATAGTGTTACGAATCAAAAAAAATTAATACCATTTTTGAATACATTTTAGGGTGTTTAGATGGATGGTAAAAAAGCCGTGATTTGGCTTGTTATCGTAGTTCTCATCTTAACTGCTTTTGGAAGTGGATACTTAATAGCTTACAAAGAGGCAAAAACTCAAGCAGAAATAACGCTTATTGATGGCGTTGGCAGAGTAGTTGAAATTTATGAAACTCCTAAAAGAGTGGTAAGCATGGCTTCCTCAGCCACTGAAATCTTATATGCGATAGGATGTGGTGAAAATATTGTTGGTGTAGATAAATACAGTGATTATCCACCAGATGTTAAAAATAAAACAGTTGTTGGCTCAAGCTATAGCCCAAATCTGGAAGCAATAATTGGGCTAGAACCAGATTTACTAATAGCATGGTGGTATGCAAGAGATAATTTATTGCCTATAGAAGATAAAGTAACTGTGATGTACATAAATCCTCAATCAGTAGAAGATGTTTTACAGTTGATAAGGCAAATAGGGCTTATAATGAATAAAGTAGAGGAAGCTGAGAAGCTTGTAGAAGAAATGCAGAGTAGAATAGAAAACATAACAAAAATAACAGAAGATTTGAATAAATCACAGAGGCCATTAGTTTATTATGAGCTATCTAAAAAAGGAAGGACAGTTGGACAAGGAACTTTTACCAATGAACTCATTTATATGGCTGGAGGCATCAACATTGCAGCAGATGANCCTTTTAGATATCCAGATTTAACAGATGAATATATAATTGCAAGAAATCCTGATGTAATAGTTGTGGTAAGCTATGGAGCAAGTGTTGAAGAAATTAAATCAAGGAATGGATGGCAAAACATAAATGCCATAAAAAATGATAGAGTATATTCAATAGATAGACATTTAGTTACAGCTTCACCTCGCCTTGTTGATGGCTTGGAACAACTGGCAAAATGGTTCCATCCTGAGCTATTTGATTAACATGTTCCATAAAGTTACCTATAATCCAAAGTTTGAGAGAATCTGCATATACAATAGCATATGCAACCATAAATGCAAGATTTGTTCCTATAAACTCATGGAAAGAAAATACAAAAGTATAGATGTTGAAAAAATAAAAAGAGTAATTGAAGAGATGAGAGAGAAATCCTTGGTAAAAAGAGTCCATTTTCTTGGTGGAGAACCAACTATAAATCCTTTCTTAGAAGATTTGCTNAAATTTTGCAGAGAGTTAAATCTATACACTTGCCTAGGGCACACAAATGGCTCAAAAGTCGTGGATGTAGATGAGGCAAATATAAGTATAAAGGCATATACAGAGGAGGAGCATATTGAGTGCACAGGTGTGCCAAATAAAACCATATTAGAGAACTTTATAAGAGCTTATGACAAGGGTATAAAGCTGAAAGCCAACACTGTTTTCATTCCAGATTTTATTGATTATGAAGAAATAGAAAAAATAGCAAAATTCATAGCAAGCATAGATAATGAAATTCCTTACCATATTATTGGCTATATTCCTGTGCCTTCTGCACCATGGAGGAAGCCACGCTTTGAGGAAGTGATGAAAGCAGCAAAGATTGCAAAAAATTATCTGAAATACGTTACTTTTTCATGCCCTAATGAGAACTTTACAAGAGATGAGAAATATGCAAGTTTTGTAATTATTTAAAATGTTTGACCATCGCAAAAGATTAATTAAATGGATTACAATCATTTTTTTCCTTCTTGTCCTGCTTATATTTTCTATTTTCATGTCTTTGATGATAGGTGTAATGGGACCAATTGGGAAAGGTGTGCCCGACAAAGAAAAAATAGGCATGGAGGAAATTTTCCAGATTCTGATTGGTAAAGGAAGCTATTCATCAACTCACAAATCAATAATATTAGACATAAGATTACCCCGCATATTACTTGCAGGAATAATTGGGGCAGCATTGGCAACAGCAGGATGTGCCATGCAAGGCTTATTTAGAAACCCTATGGCAAGCCCCTATATACTGGGGNTCTCCTCTGGAGCAGCATTTGGGGCAGCGTTAGCAATAGCCATTGGCTTAAATATATTTGGGCTAAATAGTGTGCAAATTCTTGCTTTCTCCTTTGCCCTGCTTGACATATTCATTGTTTACAACATTGCAAAGTACAAAGGAGCTGTACCTACAGAAAATTTACTATTAGCTGGAATAGCAGTCGGCTATTTCTTTTCAGCTTTAGTTTCCTTTATAAAATATATAGCTGGGGAAGAACTTAGAACCATTGTTTTTTGGCTAATGGGTGGATTATGGAATGCAAGCTGGGAGAAAGTTTATATGACTTTTCCTTTAGATGTGTTAGGCATTTTCATTCTTTTTCTTTTTTCTAGAGAACTTAATATAATGCTTACTGGAGAAATTTCTGCAATGAGTGTTGGTATAAATGTAGAGCAAACTAAGAAGATAATTCTCATTTTTTCAACGCTTATTACAGCTATATCAGTATCTGTTGCAGGAATAATTGGTTTCGTTGGACTAATAATACCTCATATCATGCGTTTATTGGTCGGCCCCGATCACCGCATCCTAATTCCTTCATCCTGTTTAATGGGTGCTACTTTCCTCATTTTAACTGATGCTCTAGCAAGGAGTATAATTCAACCTTCTGAAATACCTGTAGGAATAATTACTTCTTTATTTGGTGTACCTTTCTTTATTTATTTATTGAGGAGGAAAAAAACGGTGAGATGGTGGTGAAGATTAAAGTTAAGAACATTAGCTTTAGCTACGGAAGCATAAAAGCTTTAGAAAATGTTTCTTTTGAAATAGAAAATGAATTTGTTGGTATAATTGGACCAAATGGCTCTGGAAAAACCACTTTGCTAAATTGTACGGCTGGTATTTTAAAAAGCGATGGATGCATTTTGATAAATGGAAAAGACATAAACAAGTTGGATAGAAAGAAGGTTGCAAAAGAGATTGGTATTGTCCCTCAAATACCAAATATTTCCTTTCCCCTTACTGTTTTTGATATTGTTCTTATGGGCAGAAACCCACACAAGAAAATGCTGGAGTTCATAAACGAGAAAGATATAAAAATTGCCAATGATGCAATGAAAGCTGTTGGAATAGAGCATTTAGCCAATCGAACCATAACGGAATTAAGTGGGGGAGAATTGCAAAAAGTCATTATTGCAAGGGCTTTGGCGCAACAACCAAATATTCTTTTATTAGATGAACCAACAGCTCATCTCGACATACATCACCAAATAGAAATCCTTTCCTTGATAAAAAGTTTGATTGGAAAAGGAATAACTGTAATAGCTGTTCTTCATGACTTAAATCTGGCATCATACTTTTGCGACAAAATAATATTACTCAATAAAGGCAAAATCTTCGCTATTGGGAATGTTAATGAAGTTATTACTCCCAATAACATATACACTGTTTATGGAATAAGAGTGGATATTCTACAGCATCCAAAATCAAAAAAACCCATCATAATCTTTCCCGAATAATGAACTATACCATTGCTAGATTTTCCTCAAAATATTCAAAGCATTTCATTTGTTTTTCTCTCTATTTCTTGTCCATGCTCATCGTCTCGCGCATTTATTGCCTCTTATTAAAAGCCCCTCAATCTCCATTCTTCATTTCATCTTTCCTCCTTGCTTCATTTGCAAGAATATGCGCCTGCCTTACTGGCTCTGGAATGCTGTACTTCATGAATTTTTTTGCTATTTCATGTGCTGAATCAACACTTATTTTGTTGCCTGGCGAGATAAAAATTTTTCCAATTCTTCTGGCAACCTTTCTCCTGCCTATAAAAACATAGCCATTTCTTTCCATGCCACACAGCAGCTTCTTTGCTATTCCTATTGTGGCTATGTCATGCAACACACCAAAATGACATGCTATGCCAAAAAGGCGAGGGTGTAGCAGGCCGTTGCCATCAAGCATAACAATGCCAGGCTTTTCGCCTTTTATCAACTCATTCAGCACTGGTAACTCACGATATGCTAAATAAGTTGGAATGTAGGGGAATAGAATTTCCATTTTCACTATCTTTCTTTTTATCAAATTGCCTTCCTCATCAAATTCCACATAAGCTCCGTAGGCAAAGCGTTTTGTATAAGAAACATCCACTCCAGCTACGCTACCCATCTCAAAATCATCTTCTGCAACAACTTTCTCCCTCAATTCTTCCTGCTCCTCCCTCAATTTTTTCAACGGGTAATCAGTCTCAAAATTATCAAAAAGATATCTTGACAAGTCTATTTTACCATCAACAATTTCTATGCCATCGTTTTTCAGCAGCCTTATTTTCTTTTCTACGCCTGTGGCATAGCCACCTACACTTCCATCGCTTTTTACAACCCTGTAGCATGGCACCTCCTTATATGGATTTTGATTCAGCATAACACCTACTGCTCTCGATGCAATTATATCACCCAGCGCTCTTGCCACAGCTCCATAAGTGGAAACTTTGCCCCTCGGTATCTGCTTCACAAGTTCATATGTTTTCTCATAAAGATTCATGAAAATAAAAGGCGAAGGAAATTAAAGTTTAGTGCATGAAAATGCGATTTGCTTCTCTAACTTTTGAAAGTTTTTCAAAATAGTAAATGATAAAAGCTGGGATTAAATAAATCACAATGGAAAAATATGATCGAAAGCTCGTCATCATGCTGGCGATAACTGCTGTTATTCTATCTTATCTCACGATAATATACTACATAACTGTTGGGGAACTTACATACATATCTTCTATCTCACTTTTTGGAGTAGTGCTTACTGTTTTAGTAATCATAGCCATTATGAGGGGAGAAGATATAGAAAAGGCGAGAAAATGGTTCTGGAAAATATTTCCTTTCATAGTAATAGTGCTTTTGCTTGCATCTATTTTCTTCGGCTTTGAACTATAAGTTAATCAAAACTTAAATGTTAAAAAATTGCTACAGAATATTAAATGAAAGGCATTGCCGCAGGTGATTAAGTGGATATATTCACCCGTAGAATTATAATTTTGATGGCAATTGCTGCTTTTCTGCTTGCTTATCTTC
>MTNE01000105.1 GCA_002011355.1 Thermoplasmatales archaeon JdFR-43
GAATCTTCAACAGGCAGAACGAAGCAAGCAGAAAGTTGCTGAATACTTGTTCCAGCATTCATTAAAGTGGGGCTATTGGGCAGAAAATAAAGATTTGACATTATTTCATAAAATTCTTTTTCTGTTTTCTTAACATCTCCACCATAATTTTCTTCAGCTAAGGCAATATTGTGAGCAACTCTTTTAAACATTTCATCAGGTGTCTCTATAACTTTTCCATTCTCATCTTTTCGAAGGTATCTTTTTTCCAAAACCTTCATAGCATTTTTAGTGAGCTTAACCATTGTAATGTAAATGCATTTTGTTATAAAAAATTTGCAATGAAAGAAAGTAGCAGGCACACTTTTAAACTCGTGTTCACAACATNTTCATTTTATCCTCCATGCAATTAAAACAAAAATTTTAATAATGCATAGCAATACACTACCAATGAAGCCCTTGGAAGTCATTCATTCAAGCTTGGAGAAGCGCATACTGGTTGAGCTGCGAGGNGGNAGAGAATATCGTGGTATCCTTGAAGGATATGATCATCCNCATCTAAATTTAATTTTGAGAAATGCCGAAGAAATTATTGANGGAGAAAAAAANAGAGAGCTGGAAAAAGTTATTGTAAGAGGAGACAATATAGTATATATATTACCGCCGTGATAAAATGAGTAAGGGCACGCCATCAAAGGAAGGAGGAGGAAAAACTCACATCATTTGCAGGAGATGCGGCAGGCATGCCTATAATGCCAGAAAGAAATACTGCGCAGCCTGCGGCTATGGGAGGAGCAGAAGGCTACGCAAATTCCGCTGGAAAAAATGAATGAAAGTTGCGGTGTAGTTGCTGTAGCATCTCGCGATAGAGCAGCGGAGAGCATATATCTTGCATTGATGGCTCTGCAGCACCGTGGGCAGGAAGCAGCTGGCATAGCTGTTTTTGATGGAGAAATAAAAAATTATAGAGGGCTAGGACTTATTGGAGAGGCATTCAAGGATTTTGATATTGAAAAAATAGATGGGCAAGTTGGTATAGGACATGTTTATTATTCAATTAAAATTTCAACACCTGAAAATGCACAGCCTACCTTGCTTCATACGTCTGCTGGAGATATTGCAATAGCCCATAATGGCATAATAACCAATGCAGAAGATTTGAAGAAGGAATTGATGGAAAAGGGGCACAATTTTTTTTATGGAAGCGAGGAGGAAGCTATAGCATATCTTCTTGCTGATTCTCTGAAGGAAAAAAGCGTTGAGAAGGCAGTAAAATATGCAATGAAAAAAATAGAGGGGTCATATTCATTTACACTTATGCTCAATGATAGAGTTTTTGGGCTGAGAGATCCATTGGGCATAAAGCCTTTATGCCTAGGAAAAATCGAGAATGGATATATAATTGCATCAGAATCTGTGGCGATAGATGTTCTGGAAGGAGAATTTATAAAAGATATTGAGCCAGGGGAGTTAATAGAAATTACTCCAGACGGATATAAAAGTTATAAATTGATAGAAGAAAAGCANAAAGCTCATTGCTTCTTCGAATATGTTTACTTTGCAAGAGCTGACTCCTTCATAGATGGAATTGAAGTATATAAAGCAAGAGAAAGACTTGGCAGAGTTCTTGCAGAAGAGCATCCTGTAGAAGCAGANTATGTAGTTCCAATTCCAGATTCAGGCAGAGCACATGCATATGGATTTTCAAAAGCATCTGGCATACCTGTGGCAGAAGGACTGATGAAAAATCGTTATATCGCGAGAACCTTTATCTTACCCACTCAGAAGATAAGAGAAAGACTTGTACAACTCAAACTCAACCCTGTAAAGAGTATTGTGGAAGGAAAGAAAATAGTCATTGTAGATGATTCCATAGTAAGAGGAACAACAATGAAAAAAATAGTTGGTTTACTTCGCCATCATGGAGCAAAAGAAGTTCATGTGAGAATAGCATCTCCTCCAATAATTGCCCCATGCTATTTTGGAATAGATATGACAACCAGAGACCAACTNATTGCNTCNNGCAGAAGCATTGAAGAGATAAGGAAAAAAATAGGCGCTGACTCACTGGGCTATATTTCCATTGAAGGGCTTGTAAGAGCTTTAGGCATAGATAAAAATGATTTATGCCTTGGATGTGTAACTGGCGAATACCCTGTTAAAATAAAAGGAGAGAAATACAGGTTTCAGGAGAGTTTAGAAAAATGGAGAAAAGAATAATCATTGCTCTTGCATCCATAATTGTGATTCTACTGCTGGCATTCTCATTTAGTGGGATGAAGGGAAGAAAAAAAGAAGAAATGATTGTGAACATGAAAATTATTCCTTCTGAGTTTACTCTTCAAGAAGGAGATAGCACTGAAATTCTTGTTGAGTTAAAAGTAAATAACATGCCATACATTACAAAAATAAACTGGAGTATAGAAAGTAGTGGCAATACTGGCAAACTCGTTTTTGAAAACGAATCTGTTACAGACAATAATGGGATATTAAAAGCAGAATATTTTGCCCCTGATGACGTTGACGAAATGCAACAGTATATCAAAATAATCGCTAGAGTGAAAATTGAAGGGCATGAATATTTTGCCACTGCAAATGCAACAGTCTACCCACTCTTGTATCAAACTTTAATTGAAATTGAGAAAGAAAGGGAAAAATTAATTGCTGGAGAAACAAACATGCTTAGGGCAAAATTATTTGCCAACATTGATGGCTGGCTTCCATTGAAAAATAAGACAATAATATGGAAATTCTATGCAAACGGGAAGGAAATAATGGTAAGAGAAAGTAAAACAAATGGTTTGGGCATATCAGAAATTCCATTTTTTTATTCAAATGCAGCAGAAAATTTGAGCGTGGTAGCAGAGGCAATTTTTGAGAGAAATTTATCAGGAGAGATTGACTATGAAGGATGCTATGCTAACACATCCTTTATCGTTATTCCAGAAAAACCGGGAGACTTTCCAGTTGTTTTAATTCATGGGTGGACGGGAAGTATAACTGATGCATTGCTAAATTATACGTGGTGGAATTTGACCCAAAAACTTGTTGCTAACGGTTTTAAAGTTCTGGATTTTGATGTAACAAAGCCAGGTATTCAATGGTTAACCTATGAGCCAAGCTGGTTTGAAGAACATCATATTCCATGGATTGCTGCCAGAGTATGCGAGAAAATAAAGGAAGCTTTAGTTTTGAATGGGTATCCTCCAAATCAGACAATAGATATCGTTGCCCACAGTATGGGGGGGCTGGTTGCAAGATTTATGGCAGAGCATTATATGGCAGATGTGGATTACTGGAATAAAGACTGGAATGGAACTGGTTACCCCTGGTATGGAGATGGCGATGCAGACATAACTCTAGGCCCATACCAGATAGATGATTTAATAGCTGTTGGCACCCCATGCCATGGTGTGCCGCCAAACATAAATGAGAGTTTTTTGAGAGGCATAATAAAATATGCATATTTCCCGTGGTGGATGGGGCAGGTGCCCGATATGATTTATGATGCACCCTTCCTGCAGGCAATGGGCTATAAGGGCACAGATCTAGTTGACTATTATGGTGTTGGAGGAGATATTGGAATCATAATAGGTGATCATCCCGTTGATTTTGATGGCGATGGCATACCCCATTATTCTGATGGATTATGTCCCACGGAAAGTCCATACCTTGAAGGAAAACCACTGTATATTTTGGAAGGGCATGCATGGCCAGTTGGTGAAGAAGACCATATATCTCTGATAGCAATAAATGAAAAGGTGCATGAATACATACTCGAACACTTAATTTCATAATTTCTTCATTCTTTTTAGAGGCTTTGTTAGATGACGCATGGCAATAATGGGCACCTCATAAAATCCCGGCTTTATATCTCTTTCAACCTTAACATATTTTGCATCTTTTTCATTAGCCCTTGCTCTGCATTTAGGGCAACGATAACCCTTTCCTTTCCCTATCGATTTCATATGCTTTCCACATTTTTTACATACCGGATTTTCCACTTTTTCATAAACTTCTGCAAGCTTCTTTATTTCAATCTTTTCAATATTTATTGTAAATGGCTTTTCTCTTACCCCTCCATAAACAATCACTTCATCTCCTTCCCTCAGCTTTTTGATTATGTTGCGGAATTGTTTTGTTGGCTCGTATGCTGTACAATCTATCTCATTTCCATCATAAATGGAAAAAACAACATGCCCTCCTTTTATAACATGAGGCTCCTTTTTAACTATGCCCTTAACAATAACTGATTCATATGGCCTAATATCCTTTATCTTTTTTCTTTGTAAATGTTCATCTGTTGCCTGATTGGTCTCAAAAATAAGCCATCTTTCTTCCTTTGCAGTCACAAGCATTTCTTTTGCTTTCTTTAATTCTTCAAAATTTTCTCCTCTTATTCCATAAAAAACAGGAGAATTAGCTTTTGGCAGAATGGCAAGATAATCGTTTTCATAATCATAGTTATTGAATGTTGATTTGCAAGATTTATCCATTTTTATTACACTTTCCTTATCNATCCATTTTTCACTACCATATGTAATGATTTCATATGTTCTGTCTCTTGGTTTCCAGGCTATGGCGGCTGCTGCTCCAATAATTCCTCTGCCCTTCCTGTAATATTTATAGATTGCCTTTTCCTGCAATTCTTTCTCTACTTCTTCTTTTGATAATATCCCTTTTACAGCTTTTTTATATATCCAGTATGGCAATTTTTTCTGGCATACAACAAAGGCTGGGTCGGCATCTTTCATCGCATTTTTGGATATAACTTTATCAACTATTGAGATAATTTCTGCCAGATTCGCATCTTTCTTTTTATGAGAATAGCAGTAAATTTTTCTGCCATTTATCTCCCCTATTTCTATTTTTTTCCCTCCCCCTATGCCTATTTGCAATGCAATTGCTCCATTACCTCGTGTTTTCCAGGGAATATTTGGATTTAGTCTTACTAAACGAGGAAANCCGATTAAATCATATTTTAGTTTATCAACTAATTCTGTTGCAACATACGTAGTGCATCCTCCTTTTAAGGAGTCAGTGTCATCTATTCCAACCCACATTAAATTTTTATATAGGGAAGTAGTATATGATTTTGATGAAAAGAGAAGAGTTGCTTGAAGCAACTCGACATCTGCTCCTCAGAGCAGGATACTACTGCAGTCAGATATGCAGGATCCGTCCAAGTAGCTTTGACTTTATCGCCAGAAAGGATGATTTGCTTTTACTTGTCAAAGTTTTGAATAACATAGATGCCATAAATGAAGAGGTGGCTGAAGAATTAATCTCAATAGCAAGATTTCTGGAAGGTGTGCCACTTGTTATTGGAAATAGAACATGCTCATCTTATCTTGAAGACGATGTTGTTTATTTCCGATATGGTGTTCCTATTATTACATATGCAACTCTAGAAAATTATCTTCACGGCATGTTGCCCTTTATATGTGCTGCTCCTGGAGGATTTTATGTTAATATTGATGGTGAAAAACTGAAAAAATTGAGGATGGAAAGAGGCATTTCTGTGGGTCATCTGGCGAGAATAGCAGGAGTATCAAGAAGAACAATAAGATTATATGAAAGTGGAGAGAGAGCTAGTGTAGATGTTGCAGAAAGGATTGCTGAGTTTATAGGCGTGGATTTCATAAAACCGGTTAATTTGTGGGAGGAGATATGGAAAGAAGAAATTGAAGTGAAAAGAGAAATAGAGAATGAAATGTTAAAGTTGCTTGAAAGAATAGGGGCTTTTATATTGCCTACGCAAAGAAGNCCCTTTCATGCAATAAGCCAGATTTTGCATGAAAAAATTATCGTTGGTGTGAATGAAAGAAGAATAATGGAAAAGGCAAAAATAATATCAAATCTGGCTAGAGTGGCTGAAAAGGAATCAGTAATATTCATGGATTATTGCAGAAGGAAAAATATTGAGGGAGTTCCTGTAATTGCAAAGGAAGAACTCAAGAAAATAAAGGAGGCAGAGGAAATTATAGATTTAATAGCAGAGAGGAAATAATGGAAGTAGAATTAATTGCTCATACTCCTGAGCCAGATATAATTGCAGCTGCTGCAGCCTTGCTAACTCACTCAAGCAGTGATTTCGAGGATTTGAAAAAGGAGGATACAGANAAGTTAAGAAAAGTTTTGAGAGCAGTTATAGACATGGGACATACAAGCGTTGTTGAACACGCATATTTCACCTTTGCTATCTCAGGCGTATCTCGCGCTTTAACACATCAGCTCGTTCGTCATAGAATCGCATCATATTCTCAACAGAGTCAGAGATATGTNGAGCAGGAGATGAATTACATTATTCCCCCAAGTATAAAGAAAAATTTTAAGGAAGAATATGAAGAAATGATGGAAAAAATATGGGATTTTTATGAAAAATTGAAGGAACACGTGCCTGTTGAGGATGCTCGTTATGTTCTGCCCAATGCAGCCTGCAGCAGGATAGTTGTGTCGATGAATGCCCGCTCCTTNCTNAATTTTTTTGAGCTTCGATGCTGCTTACATGCTCAATGGGAAATCAGGAAGCTTGCATGGAAAATGTTACATCTTGTAAGAAAAGTTGCACCAACAATATTTGAGAAGGCTGGACCGCCATGCAAAACAAAGCATATATGCCCAATGAACAAGAAAAGTTGCAGATGGTATCCAAAATGAGGCGAAAAAGACTTGTTAAAGAGGATACTGAGACAAATCCATTTTTTGGAAAAGAGCCAGGCAAAAGAAGTGTAGAGGAATTGCTGGAAAATGGTATCGTTATTATAGATAAGCCCTCCGGACCCACTTCTCATCAGGTGGCATCATGGGTTAAGGAAATTCTCCATGTGAAAAAAGCNGGGCATGGTGGAACATTGGATCCAAATGTTACCGGTGTGTTGCCAGTTGCTTTACAAAATGCAACAAAGGCAATTGGCTTGATGCATGGAGCAATGAAGGAATATGTATGTGTAATGAGATTGCATGGNGATNTTAGCAGAAAAAAGATAAAGGAGACAATGAAAAGTTTCATTGGCAAAATATGGCAAACTCCTCCAAAAGAAGCAGCTGTTAAGAGGCAGAGAAGGCAGAGAACCATCTATTATCTAAACATTCTTGAAATAGATGGAAGANATGTTCTTTTCAAAGTTGGGTGCGAGGGGGGAACTTATATAAGAGTACTATGCAAGGATATTGGTAAAAAGCTTGGTGTTGGAGCTCATATGGAGGAGTTAAGAAGAACAAAAAGTGGAATGTTTGAAGAAAAAGATGCTATCATTCTTCAGGACTTGCTCGATGCCTATNTTTTCTGGAAAGAAGATGGGAATGAGAAAGAAATAAGAAAATATCTTCGTCCAATGGAGGATTTGTTAACTCATCTGCCCGCCATAATAATAAAAGATTCTGCTGTNGATGCCATTTGNCATGGCGCAGACTTAGCTTTGCCTGGAGTGGCACAAGTGGATACAGGCATAAAAGAAGGAGATATTGTTGTGATAAAAACTTTAAAAGGTGAGGCTGTTGCCATAGCGAAAGCTTTAATGACTACGAGAGATATAATGGAAAAAGACAAAGGTATAGCTGCTGACACCAAACGTGTATTAATGAAGCGTGGCACATANCCACCTATGTGGAAAAAGAGTGCTGAGGTAGCCTAGCCCGGTAAGGCGCAGGCCTGGAGAGCCTGTGGGGCTTTGCCCCTCGGGGGTTCAAATCCCCCCCTCAGCGCT
>MTNE01000079.1 GCA_002011355.1 Thermoplasmatales archaeon JdFR-43
CTTTCCAGAACTGCTTTGAGGCATTTTCTTACAATTTTTTCTTTGCCTACAGATAAAACAAAAGCATCATTTTTGCTACATCCCAGAACTTTCTTTACCTCTTCAACCTCTTCCTTGCTTATCCCATAGTTTGGAAGCTCATCTGAATGCACAATGCCGCCTCCTTCCATTTTTGCATACATTGCTAGTTCTCTGCCGAGGCGATGCTCTTTATATTTTATTCCTCCTATTACGCCTTTAAAGCTAGGCAATTTAATGGCGAATACAACGCCTTCTTTCAAAGCTTTCCTTATAAATTTGCAGGAAGTATTTTCAAAAATTTTACTCACATCCACAATTTTAATTTTTTCTAAATCCTTTTTTTCTATCCCNCTCCTCTTTAACTCCTTTTTAACTTCTATTAATTCAATCTGCCTCTTAACTTCATTCTCCAGAATTTTTGGTATGTCCTTTAATTCCTGCACTCCTTTTATCTCCACTCTATTGCCTTCTTTTATGGAAACATTCAAATCCTGTCTAATTGTTCCTATTCCTCGCTTAACTTTTTTTGTAGCCCTCAAAATAAGACCTATTTTTTCGGCAATCTCTTTTGCCTGCTCCGGCGATTTTATATCNGGAGCCGTTGCTATCTCTACCAAAGGAATTCCTAGACGATCTAAAGCATATTTTATCTTTTTGCCATCTTCGCCAATTTTCCTTGCAGCATCNTCTTCCAAACAAATTGTTTCTATTCCTATGCCATCTATGCTACCATTTAATGCAATTAAGGCAGTTCTCTGAAAACCTGTGGTGTTGGAACCATCTATAACTATTTTTCTCATAAAATGAATTTCATCCACAATATCAGCATTCAAAAGTAAAGCAACAGTTAAAGCAGTATCTATTGCCTCTTCATTGGCGGCATGGGGTGGCTCTTCATCCGCCTCAACAAGGCAGGATGAAGATGAGGCAAAATAAACAAATTTTTTCCCTCTTCTTGCCTCCTCCAAAGCTGCTTTATCCACCTCGCCAAGTTCAGATTGAGTAGGGCGAAGAACTCTTTCAAAAGTAGAGGTATATTCTTCTTTCAGCTCTGAAGGGCAGTTGCAGAATAGCTTATGGGTTGCAAGCTGCTGGTGAATTTCCAGGCCGGCCCTGAAGCCAAGTTTTTCATAGTCCATTGTATGAGAAATGTTTCAGATATAAAATACGTTTCTCTTTATCTTCATATTTTGGTTATGCTGACAACCTTATCTCCTTTGTTTAACCGCATGAGTCTGACACCCATTGTATTTCTTCCCTGCCTTCTTACATCTGTTGCTTTTATCCTCACCATCATTCCTTCCTTGCTGGAAATTAAAATTTCATTTTCATCATTGACAGCAAGCACACCAACAACCTTTCCATTTCTTTCATTTGTCTTTATTGTTATGATTCCTTTTGCTCCTCTATGTGTGATGCGATATTCATCTATGCTTGTTCTTTTGCCATAACCATTTTCTGTAACAGTGAGTAAATCTCCTTNCTTTGCTGCTTCCAATGAAACCACTTCATCATCTCTCAGCCTTATTCCTATGACACCCATGGCATTTCTTCCCATATTTCTTGTTTCATTTTCATAAAAGACACACGCATATCCATTTCTGGTGGAAAGTATAATCTTATCTCCTTCTTTCAGTATTCTAACGCCAACTATTTCATCTCCTTCCCTTAGTCTTATTGCCCTTATTCCATTGGCCCTTGATATTCTTCAACAGCCTCAAAGACATCTTTTTTATTATGCCCTTCTTGGTGGCAAAAATCAAATTATCATCTGAAAATTCTTCAACAGGTAGTATTTCTACAATATTATTGGAGTTTATTATGTTTATCAGAGCTCGTCCTTTTGAATGTCTTCCACCATATGGAATTTCATATGCCTTTTTCACAAAAACCTTACCATCTGAAGAGAAGAATAGAAGATAGTCATGTGTTGATGCTTTCAATATCTTATAAATGGCATCTTCTTCCTTCATTTTCATGCCTATTAAGCCTTTTCCTCCCCTCCTCTGGCTTCTGTATTCATCTAATGACACTCTCTTTATGTAGCCGCCTGCGGTCAGAATTATAACTATATCTTCCTCCTGTATTAAATCCTCGATATCCATCTCTATTGCTGCCTCTCTTATTTCTGTCCTCCTCTCATCTCCATATGTTTTCTTGAGGTATAGCAAGTCATTTTTTATTATCTTGTCAATTTCCTGCTTGCTGGTTAAGATTTTCTTCAGTCTCTCAATTTCCTTTTCTTTTTCTTCCCTTTCTTTTCTCAGGGCATCGAATTCGAGAGTGGTTAAAGAATGCAGACGCATCGATAAAATTTCCTTAGCTTGTCTTTCGGAAAAGTTAAATTTCTCTATCAGCTTTCCTGCTGCCTCCTTTGCATCTCTTGACTTTCTTATTATATCAATAACCTCGTCTATATTTTCAAGGGCTTTTATGAAGCCATCTAGGATATGTTTCCTTTCCTCCGCTTTCCTCAGTTCATACTGGCTTCTCCTTTTTATTACTTCTCTTCTGTGTTTTATATATTCTTCTATTATTTCCTTAAGATTCAGAAGTTTTGGAACACCATCAACTAAAGCAATGCAGTTTATGCCGTAAGTTTTCTCCATCTGAGTATGCTTGAAAAGCTGATTCTGAACAATTTCAGGAAAAACATCCTTTTTCAGATAGATTACTACTCTTATTCCTCTTCTATCTGATTCATCTCTTAAATCTGATATGCCGTTTATTACCCCTTTTCTTACAAGCTCGGCAATATGCTTCAGCAAATCCGATTTATTAACCTGATATGGCAACTCAGTTATAACAATTTTATTCCCTTCAAAATGAGTTTTTGCCCTTATTTTTATTAATCCTTTGCCAGTCTTATATGCTCTCAGAATCGCGTTTCTGCCATATATTATACGCCAGTCGGAAAATCGGGGCCCTTGATATATTTAGCAAAAATCTCATCTATGCTTATATCCGGATTTTCTATTGTTGCAATAATGGCATCTACAACCTCATTTAGATTATGAGGCGGTATATCAGTTGCCATTCCAACTGCTATACCAGATGAGCCATTTAGCAGCAAATTTGGAATTAAAGAAGGCAGAACAACGGGCTCTTTCAATGTGCCATCGAAATTGTCGCGCCAGTCCACAGTATCTTTATCAAGGTCTTTAAGCAATTCCTCGCTTATCTTACTTAGCCTCACCTCAGTATATCGCATTGCCGCAGGAGCATCACCATCAATGCTACCAAAATTTCCATGTCCATCTATCAAAGGGTAGCGCATTGAAAATGTCTGAGCCATTCTTACTAAAGCATCATAAACTGCTGTATCCCCGTGCGGATGAAATTTACCCAGAACTTCTCCAACTACTCTTGCTGATTTACGATGTGGTTTATTATGGTGTAGCCCCATTTCCTTCATTGCATACAGAATGCGGCGATGTACAGGCTTCAGTCCATCTCTTACATCAGGCAGCGCTCTTCCAACAATTACACTCATTGAATAATCAAGGTAGGATGTTTTCATCTCCTCTTCAAGTGGCCTCACTATAATATTCTCAGACGTCAAGATTGACTACCTCCTTTGCGTGTTCCCTTATGAATTTCCTCCTTTCCTCAACGTTTTTACCCATTAAAATTGTAAAGAGTTCATCTGCTTCTATTGCATCTTCTATTTCCACTTTTTTCAATATCCTCTTGGCTGGATTCATTGTTGTTTCCCACAATTGCTCAGGATTCATTTCTCCCAAGCCTTTATAACGCTGAATCGTTGTTCCATCTCCAGCAATTCTTTTCATCTCCTCATCACTATAAGCATAATATTCCTTTCCACCCTTTTTTATTCTGTAGAGAGGTGGCTGAGCTATGTAAACATAGCCATTTTCAATGAGAGGACGCATATACCTGAAGAAAAAAGTGAGAAGCAGAGTTCTTATATGAGCTCCATCTACATCGGCATCAGTCATTATTATTATTTTGTGATAATTTGCCTTTCTTATATCAAAATCATCTCCTATGCCTGTGCCAATAGAAGATATTATCGCTCTTATTTCATCATTTTCCAGAATTTTATCAAAGCTTGCTTTTTCAACATTCAATATTTTACCCTTTAATGGCAAAATTGCCTGATATCTTCTATCTCTTCCTTGCTTGGCTGAGCCACCTGCTGAATCACCCTCTACAATAAACAGTTCGCATTTTTCTGGCTCATTGGAAGTGCAATCGGCAAGTTTTCCAGGCAGGGAAGTGGATTCGAGATAACTTTTTCTTCTGACAAGCTCTCTTGCCTTTCTTGCTGCCTCCCTCGCCTTTGCTGCTTGCAGGGCTCTTTCTATAATTTTTCTTGCTACCGAAGGATTTTCCTCCAGATATGTTGAAAGCTTTTCATACATTATTGTTTCCACTATGCCTTTAACTTCTGAATTGCCAAGCTTTGTTTTTGTTTGCCCTTCAAACTGTGGATTTGGCACTTTACAGGATATTATGGCAGTCAGTCCTTCCCTCACATCTTCTCCTTCTAATGCCTCATTATTTTTAAATACATTTTTCCTTCCATATTCATTTAAAACGCGGGTTAGAGCAGATTTAAAACCGGATAAATGTGTTCCACCTTCTTTAGTATGAATATTATTTACGAAGGTGAACACATTTTCCGCATAACCATCTGTATACTGCAAAGCCACTTCAACATGAACTCCATCTTTCTCTCCTTCAAAATAAATTACATCGTGCAAAGGATTTTTATTCTTATTTATGTATTTTACAAATTCGATAATACCTCCTTCGTAATAAAATGCATCCTCCTTGCCAGTTCTTTTATCAACAAGCCTTATTTTAAGACCCTTATTCAGAAATGCAATTTCCTGTAGCCTTTTCTTTAATATATGATAATCAAAAGTCTTTCCGCCAAAAATTTCATCATCAGGATAAAATGTTACTTTCGTTCCAGTATCTTTTGCCTCTCCCACAATTTCTAAAGGTGTAATTGGCTTTCCTCTCTCGTATCTCTGCTTGTAAATTTTTCCATTTCTTCTTACCTCCACTTCAAGCCATTTTGACAATGCATTTACAACAGATACACCAACTCCATGCAATCCGCCAGCGACTTTATATGCTCCTTTGTCAAACTTTCCACCAGCATGAAGTTTTGTCATTACTACTTCTACGCCAGAAATGCCATAATCTTTATGAACGTCAACAGGAATGCCACGTCCATTATCATCAACTGTTATACTTCCATCTTCATTTATGGTAACTTCTATCCTATCGCAATATCCAGCCAATGCCTCATCAACTGAGTTATCAATGACTTCTTCCACCAAATGATGTAATCCTTTTTCATCAGTGGAGCCAATATACATCGCCGGCCTTTTACGAACTGCTTCAAGCCCCTCAAGTACTTTAATTTTATCTACGTTATATTCTTCTGTCATTTTCCAAAAAAGCTAGTGAAATATGCCTTTATTCTCTTGTTTAACCTCTTCCATTTTATTCCAGCAACTCTCACAATATAGTTTTCCACATACTGGACACTCATACACCATTCCTTTGTAACTTGGGTCAAGCATATTGACACCGCATACGCTACATGATGTTTCTTCCTTGTATTTTTCTCTGCAATCTTTACATACTATTACATCGGGCGTAAGCAGGTTTCTTATTTTTTCTCTCCTAATTTCTTCCTCGTTCATTTTAACCCCACACAAAATCAATTTTTGCATATAAACTTTGTTATATATGTTTTATTGTATCTGGAGGAAGAGCTTTTGTGGTATGCTGCTCAAAATCCCAACCCTCCTTAAGCACTTCCATCTCAAATGTCCATGTCTGTCCAGCATTCTGTCTTTCAAAAATATCCTTCTCAATATGTACTGTCACTTCTATATTGTCCCCAGCATTAAAATTGGTGAGATTACCATCAAAATAGAGTCCTCCATTTGGAAGGGATGTGAATAAAAGCAATGTATAGTTGCCAGATACTCTTTTCTCAGCAATTTCATCTTTTATTATTAATGTGTCTCCAGGATCCAATGATTTGAAAAAGGAGTGATAATAAAAGGTTGCATTATTCAACTCGTAATCAAAATCATCGTTGAGTTCCTTTAAACTCATTGTAATTGTCTTCCCTTTTTCTGCGCATCCAGCCAGAACGGCTAAAACTGCTATAGCTCCGATAGCTACTAATTTCCTCATTATTGCCTATTGGTTGATTATATAAATAGTTTTTGAGAGATGAAATACATGTAAGTTATCTTTTGCTTTGAGTAAAAATCATTATGAATGAAAAATGATGCACCCCATTTTATCATTTACTATAAATACTCCAATTTCATTTTATTTCCATGATTTCAAAGCCCCGTGGTACCCGAGATTTCACACCCGAGGAAATGAGAAAAAGGAGATGGCTTGAGCAAAAGATGAGGAGCATATTTGAAAAATACGGATATGAGGAGATAGCTACTCCCACCATTGAACATCTTGATTTATTCACTTTGAAATCTGGAGAAGGGATTATAGAGGAAACGTATGCATTTGAGGATAAAGCTGGAAGAAAACTTGCTTTACGCCCTGAGCTTACAGCCCCTGTTATGAGATTTTATGTTGAAAGATTTCAGATGGAGACAAAGCCAATAAAATTTTATTATTTTGGCAACTGTTTTAGATATGATCGTCCTCAAAAAGGAAGATATCGAGAATTCTGGCAGTTTGGATGCGAGCTTATAGGAAGTGATAAGCCTGAGGCAATTGCAGAATTAATTGCCATGGCATATAATATTTTAAGAGAGAGTGGGTTGAGAAACATAATACTGAGGATTGGAAATTTAGATATATTAAGGAGATTCCTGGATAGTATAGGGGCGAGAGATGCGGAAATAATGCGCCTCATCGACAAAAAGGATTTCGAAGAATTGAGAAAAAAAATGGAAGAAAAGGATTTCGAAGAATTCAAGAGATTCATAGAAATAAAGAAAATAGAAGAAATAGAATATGAAGAGGCAGACAGAATGAAAGAAATTTTTGAATTTCTTGAAGAATTTGCCATTCCATACAACCTTGATTTATCAATAGCAAGAGGCCTCGATTATTATATTGGCGTTGTTTTTGAAATAGATGCTCCTAAACTTGGAGCAGAAAAACAGATATGTGGCGGGGGAGAATACAATCTTGTGCCTTTATTGGGTGGAAGAAAAATTCCAACAGCAGGATTTGCGATTGGATTTGATAGAACTTTACTCGCATTAGAAACAGAAGGCATTAAATTTGGGAGAGAGAATAAGCCAGTTTATATTGCATATATGGAGGGCATGATAAAAGAAGCAATAAAGATTGTAAGAATGATAAGGCAGCATGATATAAAGGCAGAAATGGATTTAATGAGGAGAAGCATTTCAAAATCACTGGAATACGCAAATAAGAAAGGATTCAATAAGGTTATAATAGTAGCTCCAGATGAATGGAAGAAAAATAAAGTAATTTTGAAGGATATGGAGAAGAGAGAGCAGAAGGAAGTTGAAATAGAAACCTTGCCGCATTTACTAAAAAATCAAGNATGAATGTGTGTTCCAGTCTTTCCTTCTAGTGCATCCCATGCTCTGTCAATGGATGTGATTATCGTTTCCTTTCCACCATTTTTTATGAA
>MTNE01000004.1 GCA_002011355.1 Thermoplasmatales archaeon JdFR-43
ATCAACTCATTGAAGGTGTGTTGTTACGCCAGGCCCACAGAGGTTTTGATCTTTACAGCAAACTGAGTTTACTCGTTTTCATTGCGTCCTGCTTCATCTATCTTTTTGCCATTAAAAAATGGGATATTAAAAAAGAGAGAATTTCATACCTTGTTGCATGGGTTCTCCTTATTTTAATCCCTCTGCTTATGCAAGGCCGCACATTCCAGCATCATTTTGTTTATATTTCATATCCGCTTGCAATACTTGCGTCCATAGCATTGCATGAAAAATGGGATAAGAAAAAGAGGAACATTCTGACAATATTTATTGCATTCAATTTATTTCTGGCAGTATTTTTCATATTCACCGCACCAAAAGATTTAGCATATAACGTGGCAGATGAAATTGAAAGGATTACGGATGAAAATGATTTGGTGATTTCTGGCAATCCTTTGGTAAATGTGCTGGCTAATCGGCTTGCTCCACCAAATTTAACAAATCTGGCAAAATATCATTATCCAGNGACAACATTAAACGACATAATTTACTGGCTGGAGAAGAATGAGACGAAGGTTATAGTGCTTTATTATCATCTATATGAAATAGAGGGGTTGCGAGATTATCTTAATATGAGTCAGAAATGGCATTTTTACAAGAAAATAGAAGGGAAAGGACAGATGTTATTTTATGGCATTTCCATAAAATTTTCGAAAGATGTTTATGAAATATATATAAAAAGATAATCAGATANTCTTACTGCACCTTTCTCCAAGTCCATAAGCTGTTGGCGACAAAATTCCATATGAAAACAATCAATATACCAACTAATGCCGCCAGCAAATAATAAACACCAAAAAATTCTTTGAGAATGCCCATAATCGAAAGCTGCATTGGAAAGGCTGGCAAGCTAATTAAATTAAATTTTGCCATTCTTTTTAGCCATTCCTTTGCCCCCTTCTCTTTTCTATCTCTAAATGTCCATATATCGTTCAACAAAAAATTCGATAAGATGGATGCCTCTATTGAAAAAATGGCAGAAAAAAGATAATAAATGCCTGCAATGTCTGTCAAAACCCATAGTATGCCCAGGTTAACAAAAACTCCTGTTAAGCCTACGAATGCAAACTTCAGCATACGATATATCTCCTTTGTTTCCCAAGAAAGGCGAAACAAGTGCCTCAGATATTTTATTTGATTGGTTAGATTCAGAGAGCTTTTTCCTTTTTCTCTTTTCCGGAATTTTATTGGTTCTTCCTCAATTCTATCATACTTTCCCTTTGCCANAATTTCAAGAAGAATTTTATACCCTATAGGATTGAGTTTAACATTTTCTATCACTTTTCTTTTAAGCATAAAAAATCCTGACATTGGGTCTTTCGCCATCCTGCTCTTTGGCAAAAAAATGTGAGCAAGTAAAGTAGCAAATTTCGAATAAAATTTTCTTATTATACCCCACTCTTCAATTTCTCCACCTTCAACATATCTGCTTCCTATGACAACATCTGCCCCCTTTTTTATCTTTTCAAACATGTCCACAAGTTTTTCAGGAGGGTGCTGCAAATCTGCATCCATTACAGCTAGAACATCACCGTTGCTATTCCTAAATCCTTCTAAAACAGCGGTTGCCAAATCTTTTTCATCTATCCTTCGTATAACTTTAAGAAATGGATAATCTTTTGCCATTTGCTGTGCCAGTTCCCATGTTTTATCTGGGCTATCATCATCCACAATAATCAATTCAAAGTCAATTTCTTTTAACACATCATTTATCTTTTTGATTAACAAAGGCAGATTTTCTCTTTCATTATATGTCGGCACCACAATGGAAAGTTTCATTGCATCATCAAATTTTATCTGTATAAATACTTTCTTTTATTTCCAAAGAAGAGGAATGAAAATGTGATGTTGTTGATCATTTCAAGGAAATAGCCGGCTAAACATTTCCTATCATTCTTCCATAAGTTCTTCATACATTTTTATTAAGGCATCTATTGTTTTTGAAATATCCTGCTGCTTCGCCGTTTCATATGCATTATCTGCTATTTTTCGCCGTAGTTTTTCATCATTGACAAGAATTTCTATTGCATCCACAAACTCTTCTACGCCCTTTCCTTTTAAACAATTTTCTCTGTGAATAAACCAATCCTTATACACTTCTATATCTCTTATAACCAGGGCTTTTTTACATGCTGCTGCCTCCATCAAAACATTTCCATAACTCTCTGCATATGTTGGGAAGAAAAATACATCGCCACCATTATATGCGAGAGGCATTTCCTGGAAGGGCAAATAAGGAATATGAATGAAATTTTTTGGAAAATCAATATCTACCCTCTCCAGTCCTTTTTCAGTTGAGCCAATCCATATNAATGTCATATCCTTACATTTTCTTGCAACTTCAACAAAATCATGTATTCCTTTCCTTGGAATCATTAAGCCAACAGAAAAAACAACAAATTTATCATTTAAGTTATACCTTTTTCTGAATTCTTTTCTCATTTCTTCAGATGGCTTGAAAATCGAACAATCCACCCCATTTGGAATGACATAAAGCTTCGCCTTTATTCCATTCCTCTCCATCCAATTTTTAACATAAGGTGTAGCACAAACAACAGCATCTGCCAANTTGTAGAGATATCTTGAATATTTATCAAAGATTGGATAAATTATATTGCCAAATTTAAATCCTCCTTTTACCAACTCTGGCAAATGACGGGCATGTATTACAATTTTCTTTCCTTCTTTGTTGGCTTTTTTTATTAAAAAAAGGAAATTTGGCATTGGGTTATGCAAATGGATGATGTCGCAATCTTGTATTTCATCAATGCATACATCTATTCCTCTGTCTTTCAACTTTTCCACCAGAATTGGCACCTGTGTACCCATCCCACCTGCATTTTTAAAATCGATGAATTTCTTGAGTTTATTCAATCCGGTTATCATACATACTTTCATTTTATTCCAATTTCTCCTTTATTACATAAATCTTTTTGTTTGATGAAGAATAATAATTCCTTATCATAATCTCTGCTAGGAAGCCAGTCATGAATATCTGGAAACCCATTATCATCAAAAGTATGCCCAATAAAAGCAATGGACGATTTGATAGAGTTTCGCCATAAAATAGTTTTAAAATCAGGAGATAAAAATTAATTAAAAATCCGGCAAAAAACATTGTTAAGCCAATACCTCCGAAAAAGTGGAGGGGNCGTGTCGAATAGCCAGCCCAGAATTTGAAATTTATTAAATCAAAAAGCCCTCTTGCCAGTCTTGCCATACCATACTTACTTTTTCCATGTTTTCTAGGATAATGTTTCACCTTTACCTCCCCAACTTTATATCCTTTCCAAGCTAAAATAGCAGGAATATAGCGGTGCATCTCTCCATATAACTCTAATCCTCCTAAACATTCTTTCTTATATGCTTTTAGGCCACAGTTAAAGTCATGAAGTCTTAATCCAGTGAGCCATCTCGAAATTTTATTGGAAATGATGGATGGAAGCTTCTTTGATAAAAAAGGATCTTTCCTATCATATCTCCATCCATTAACTGCGTCATATTCATCCAGTTTTTCAACTAATTTCGGAATGTCCTNTGGATCGTTCTGCAAGTCTCCATCTATAGTAACAATTACATCTCCTTTGGCCATTTCAAATCCTGCCATTAAGGCTGCTGTTTTACCAAAATTTCTCGAGAATTTGATGCATTTAACATTTTTATCTTTTGAATGTAACTCTTTTAAGATTTCATAGCTTCCGTCTGTGCTGCCGTCGTCAACAAAAATTATCTCATCTCCTTTCTTCAAAACTTTTTTCAATCTTTCATATAATGGCAAAATATTCTCTCTCTCGTTGTATATTGGCACTACAACTGAAATCATTAACATCATATATTGCTTATATATTTAAAAGATTAGATTATGGAAGTAGAGTTGCTAGAAAAAGCAAAAGAAACGATGGCAAAGGAGCCAGCACTTTTAANATTAAGTGGCAAAATAATGGTGGCAGGTGATACACACGGCGATGTAATAATAGCAAAGCAGATAGTGAAAAAATTTTTTGATGAAAAATATGATTATCTTGTATTCCTAGGAGATTACGTGGATAGAGNACCTCCTNATATCAGCTCTTCTCTGCTAAACATAAACTTTTTACTGGAAGCGAAGATTGCACACCCTGATAAAATTTATTTGCTTAAGGGAAACCATGAGACAAATTATGNTATTCCATGCTATCCTCATGATTTTGAATATGAAGCTGGACAGCTATATAAAAAATATGTTGAGATTTTTATGGAAATGCCTTTGGCGGCCATACTTAATAATGTTTTTGCCGCCCATGGGGGATTTCCGATTAAAAAGAGCGTATACAAAATTGATAAAAATGATATTGAAACCATAGAAGAAATAACATGGAGTGATGTGGCTATCTCGCCGGTATATAGAGGAGCAGGTAATAAATTTGGAAAAAAAGAATTAAATGAATTTCTAGACAAAATAAAAGCAAAAGCATTCATAAGAGGGCATGACTATAATATGAATGGCACAGTTGCATATGAAAAATGTCTTACCATATTTTCCTCCCGTTTATACAAAGAGATGGGAAATGGAGGAGTACTTATAGCGAAAATTGACGGAAATATTGAAAGCATAAAAGATATTGAAATAGAAGATTTTTCCACTGNAGAATGGAAAAGATATGAGGCAAAATATATTGATTAAGAGCAATAGGCCATTACGTATTATAGAATATCACTATAAAACCCGACAATATCATAAATAGCACGATGAGTATTGCTATAAGCCGCATTAACCATTCTCTTTTCATTTTTCTACCAGTATAAATATATTTTTTGCTTTTATTAGATTTTCTTCTGCTTCCTCCACTATTTCAACAAATTCTTTGTTTATCTTTACTTCTTCGCCACCTATCATGAGAGTGTGGTATCCTTTTTCTCCTATCTCTTTTGCAATTATCTCTCCATTCTTCTTTATCTCTTCAATTATTATTTTGCTCTTATCTCTGAAATGAGGACCTATTTTGTTATACCGGGGCACTGCAATCTTTTTTGCTACGGGCTTTTCCTTTGAAACAACAATTTCGCCTACCTTCAGAGTGCCAGCAATAACGTCTTTTCCATCTATTTCACCATAAATAATTATCTTTGAGATTGGCGCATTCAACGCCATTCCCTGCTTGCTCTTCCATTCTCTTATCCTAGCAATCACTTCCTTTATCACTTCTCCTTTTTTCTCTGCTTCTTCATCCATGAAGATTGGCTCAGGCCATTTGGAAAGATGGATGCTCTCGTCACCTTCAAATTTTTTGTAAAATTGATGATATATTTCCTCTGTTATGAAAGGTAAAAATGGGGCAAATAATTTTGTCATGCCTAAACCAACAGTGTATAGAGTATATAAAGCTGCTTTGTCATTCTTTTCATAAATTCTATGCTTAACCATTTCCACATAATGATCAGCAAATTCATGCCATAAGAAATATTCTGCCTCCTTCATTGCACTTGAATATTCAAATTTATCCATAAATTCTGTAACTTTCTTCACAACTTTACTATATAAACTCAAAATCCATCTATCAACAACATGTAATTCAGCTTTTTCTGGCTTTTCCTTAATAACACTTCCTATAAATTTCTCAACATTCCATAACTTGTTCATCAATCTTATTCCTCTAACCAAGTCCTTAAATCTGAAGGGATTGTCCTCGCCAAGCTTGCAGGTTGCCGCATAGTAGCGGAGGGCATCAGTTCCATAATCCTCAATTATTTCTAAAGGATCCACAACATTGCCCAAGGAAGTATGCATTGGCCTGCCATCAGGGGCAAGAATGAAGCCATCTATCATTACTTCTTCAAAGGGCTTTTCATCTGTAATAAGGAAACACCGCAGGATTGTATAGAAAGCCCAAGTTCTTATTATGTCATGGGCCTGAGGGCGCAAGGACATTGGATATAATTTTTTAAACAGCTCTTCATCTCTCTCCCAGAAAGTATTATATAGAGGAGTGATTGAGGAATCCATCCATGTATCAAAAACATCTTCACATCCTTTTAATTTTCCGCCGCATTTCGGGCATCTCTCAACTGGAGGTATATCCACTGTAGGATCTACATAACACTGCTCTTCTTTTGCCAGCACAACTTCCTTACAATTTTCACATTCCCACAGAGGTATGGGAGTAGCAAAATAGCGCTGTCTCGAAATTACCCAGTCCCATTTTAAGGAATTAACCCATTCCTCCAGTCTTTTGAACATATATTCTGGATACCATCTCATACTTTTTGCAACCTCTAATATTTTTTCCTTGAAAGGTAAAATCTTCAAAAACCACTGCTCTGCCTGTATGAATTCTATAGGTGTTTTGCACCTCCAGCATATACCAACGCTTTGCTCAATTTCCTCCTGTTTTGTTAAATATCCTTCTTTCTTCAAATCTTCAATTATTGCTTTTCTTGCCTCTTCCACTTTCATTCCAGTATATTTTCCAGCAAGCTCATTCAGTGTTCCATCCTCGTTTATACATATTTCTATAGGCAAATTATATTTCATCACCCATTCCAGGTCTTCTTTATCACCTATAGTACAAACCATAACAATGCCTGTACCGAATTCTGGATCTACACTATCATCCTCAATAATTTTCACCTTTTTACCATAGAGAGGGACGATAACTTCTTTATTAACTAGAAAAGCAGCTCTCTCATCATCTGGATGAACAGCAACAACCTGACATGTTGAGAGCATTTCTGGACGAGTTGTAGCTATTTCAATATAACTTCCCCTCTCGTCCTTTTTTATCCCCTTGCCTTCCACATTTTCTGCAAGATAAAATTTTATTGTATTCAGCAAGGTTTTCCTTTCTGTATGCTCTATTTCTGCATCTGCCATTGCAGTCATGCAGCGGGGNCACCAGTTAACTGGAAATTTTCCTCTGTAAATATATCCTTTTTTATAAAGGCGTATGAAAGAAATTTGGGTGAGGCGACGATAATATTCAGCGTCTGTTCTATAAAAAATACTGTCATCCATAGACTCACCCAGTATGATAAATTGATGGATCATCTCATCTATATTTTCATCTGCGAATTGCTTGCACAATTTGATGAATTCATGTCTGTCTATGTCTTTTCTAGTTATGCCATACTTTCTTTCTACCCTCTCCTCAATAGGAATTCCATTTACATCGAAGCACAAAGGAAAGAAGACATTATATCCACACATCCTCTTATATCTTGCAACAAAATCGATATGAGTATAATGTACTGCATGCCCAATATGAAGTGCCCCCGAGGCATAACGAGGAGGATTATCTATGGAATATACAGGCTGCCTATTCTTATCAAATTTATAAATCTTCGTCTCTTGCCATTTTTTCTGCCATTTTTTCTCGACTTCTTTTGCATTATAGGCGCTCATTTTCTTCTGAAGTATATTATTGCTTATAAATTTGTTGGATAATTGACCCACCCCCCTTTATTTCCACTGGAAAGTTTATATGGGAGCAGGATATTAAAAAATGTGGATGGAATAATTCTTTCGATAAAAAAAGATACAAAAGAACTCCAGGAGCTGGTAAAATCTCTTGGGCATAGAGTAAAAAAGGAATT
>MTNE01000005.1 GCA_002011355.1 Thermoplasmatales archaeon JdFR-43
ATTTTCAAAAGGCGACTATACCACAGTTGCTTTGGATAATTGGACATAACTGCAATATCCTTGACTTCTTCTTTTACAAAATGATATGCATCTGCCTCTATAACATATGCCTTGTCCCTTCCGACAACAAACAGATTTTCCCCTATGCCGGGGGCATGCATATCTTTAACTTCTTCAAGTTTATCAACAGCTTCATCAACAGTGCTTGCATTTTGGGCAGCATAACGAAGCCAATCAAAGTCATCCCATGCAAACTTTGTTGGATTTATCCAAAGCGTTGGACTATCTGCATCACCATACGCAATGTCCGCATCGCTCAGCAGCATTCCTGCCTTTATTATATCTGGAGGAGTGTCGCCTAAAGTAGCTACTCCAATAAGCTTGTGCTTAATTGTATATGGAATGTTATATCCCTTCCATGGATGATGATATGTATATTCATATCCTTTATCGACCATAAAAAGAGTTTGTAAGCCTGGGCGAGAGGGGTCGCGAACTTTCATGAATAAATTGTAGTCGCCAGCTGTTGCCTCATCCATGACAATTACATCTTTGCATGCTGACGTGAAAGGGGCAATAAGAATAATCACTGCAATCAGTACAATATATTTCACAATAGAATAATGCACATCCAATAAATGTATTTTTTTCTTTTTAAGATTAAACGGGAAAAGCAGCTTTTCCGTTCTATTTCATCTGTGAATAAATTTTAATAACCATGCATATTTTAGATTAAGCAGGGGTAGCCGAGCCCGGTCAAAGGCGCAGGCTTGAGGGGCCTGTGGCGTAGGCCTTCGCGAGTTCAAATCTCGCCCCCTGCACTATTTCGCTATTATTGGATTTATTCTCTCTGGCATTTTTGCAACAGTTTTCTTTTCCCTCGATAAGAGCGATATATTCTCTCAATTTTATTTCTAGGGCAGTTTTTTATAGGCCCAGTTAATATGTATAGTACAAACTATCGACATAAAAATTGTTAGGTGTTGTTATGAATGTTATTATAGTTGGGTGTGGGAAGTTAGGTAGAATGGTTGCAAAGTTAGCAATTCAAGAAAAGCACGATATTGTTTTTATTGAAATAGACGAAAAGAAAATTAAGAAATACAATAAAGATTTTGATGCAGTATTTATAAATGGTGATGCCAGAAGGAAGGAAACTTTGATGGATGCTGGAATAGAAAATGTAGATGCCATAGTACTCACTGCTAACGATAGTACAAATCTCTATATTGCTCGATTAGCAAGAAGTTTAGGGGTTAAAAACATAATCTCTCTAGTTGATAGTGAAGACAGTTATAAAATTTTTACCGAGGATAAACTTTTGAAAAATGATGTAACACTTATTAGGAGTTCTCTGTCTCGTACTGCATATTATATTTTTCGAAATATATCTTATCCCGGTTATATTGAAAATTTTATTGTTGGTGAGAAAGCAGAGATATTAAAAGTTTTATTATCCAAAGATTCAATTTATGTAGGAAAACCAATTAAAAAATTAAGTTTACCACATGGTGTTAATATTATTGCTATAGAAAGAGAAAGAGAGGTACTAATTCCAACCCCAGATACAATACTTTTAGAAGGTGATAAAATCACTTTCTTAGCAAGAAATGATAAAATAGATGCTCTGCTCGCAAAATTACAAGAAAAGAAAAAGGAAAGAAAGGGAAAGATTTTGGCAAAATTGAAAGAAATAAGAAAGAAAAATACTAATTAATAAATAAGGTTAAAAAGAGAGAAGTTCTTTCAAAACCCCACAATTTATATACTCTGCAATAATTTTGCCGAGATGTGTAAGAAAGCTTTGGTAATATGCTGGCGCAGGCTTGCAGAGGTGTGGCATCAGAAGAAGTTGCTTGCGTTTCTGATTTTATATCCATTGCTTTTCATGATAATTTTTGGCAGTGTTTTTGGTGGAGAAAATGGAGCATTTTCATTCAAAATGGCAATTGTTAAACCTGTTGGCAGCAATGACAATATAACCCAGACTTTCATATCAATTTTTCAGGAGTATGAAGGAATAGATGTTGTGGTTAAAGAAAAGACAGATGAAAGCATGGAAGAGATGGCAAAGAGGCTGATAGAGGATGAGGATTTTATAGCAGTTCTTTTCATTCCTGAAAATTTCTCACAAATTATATTTATGCAGGTAAATCTAGCAATCTTTTATGATAAATCTGCTGACGTGAATATGCAGAGCATTGCTTTAGGAACAATAAATGGAATAATCGATGCCTTCAGCCAGAAAATTGCCCAGCAGAAAATCGAGTTTGCAAAGGAATATGGAAATATTACNGAAGAGGAAGCAATATATCTTGAGAGCATTGCAAATCCAATAAATGTTTCCATTGTTGGTTTTTCTCCTGTTGAAAAGGAATTAAAATATATTGATTTCCTCGTGCCTGGCTTGATAAGTATGACAATGATGTGGACAGGGGTCACAGGTGTGGCATCTTCCTTGGTTGAAGATAGAGTGAAGGGAATAAGACAACGAATTTTATCAACTCCTACTTCAAGATTTTCTATAGTTGAAGGAGAGGTATTGAGTAACGTATTCCTAATAGGCATTCAAATAATCATTTTACTTTTAGTAGCTGTATTTCTATTCAATGTTACTATAGCTGGCAATATCTGGCTTTTTGCTTTAGTTATCATTATAGGAATGCTTTCAATGATAGGTATTGGTCTGGTTATTTCAAGCATAACAAAAACAGCTGAAGAAGCCTCTCAGCTGGGGATGCTAATAAATTTTCCAATGATGTTTCTTTCTGGAATCTTCTTTCCCATAACCAAAGGGTGGATGTATTATGTATCTAGAATTTTTCCTCTTACATATATAAATGAGGCATTGCGGAATGTCATGCTGCGTGGCGCTGAAATAAAAGATATTGCCATGCCATTTACAATATCGACAATATTTGCTTTATCAATTTTCATCATCGGCGTAATTTTATTAATGAGGGAGGGAGAAGAATGAAGGCTATCTCTGTCAGCAAATTAAAGAAGGTATTCAATGGCGTTATTGCAGTTGATGGAATATCATTTGATGTTGAGGAGGGAGAGATTTTTGGCTTTCTTGGACCAAATGGAGCTGGAAAGACAACCACTGTAAAAATGCTCACGTGCCAGCTTAAAGCTACAGAGGGAAAAGCAAGCATTTTTGGCTATGACATCAACAAAGATTGCAACGAAATTAGAAGGCTAATTGGCATTTTGCCCCAAGAAACAAGTTTAAATGAATTGCTTACAGCCGAGCAAAACATTCTCTTTTATGGCACACTTTATGACTTGCCCAAAAAGGTAATAAAAAGGAGGGGCGAAGAACTTCTTTCAATAATGGGCCTGCAGCATAGAAAAAATGATTTGGTAAAGAATTTTTCTGGAGGGATGAAGCAGCGACTCAGCCTTGTTCTTGCCATGCTTCATGAGCCGAAATTACTATTCTTGGATGAGCCAACCACTGGCTTAGATCCTCAAGCACGCCGCCATATCTGGGATTTCATAAAAGAGATTAACAAGCAAGGAACCACTATTTTTCTTACAACACATTATATGGAGGAGGCAGATGCACTCTGTAATAGAGTTGCAATCATAGATAATGGAAAAATAATAACAATAGGAAGCCCAGCGGAGCTTAAAAGCAAAATGGAAAAAGAAAAAATTCTGGAAGTTGAGGTAGACTGCGATGAAAACACTATAAATGATTTAAAGAATGTTCCAGGTGTTAAACAGGTTAGCTATGCAAATGGAATGTTAAAAATAATCGTTGAGGATAGAAAGGGCTTACTTCTTGATATAGTAAAAAATCTTTCAGATAAAAACATTAAATCCATTTCCACGGCAGAACCAACTCTGGAGGATGTTTTCATTTCTTTAACTGGGAAAAGGCTGCGTGATTGATTCATGCCCTAAATAACACTTATAAATCATTAAAGGATTAGCGATTGGTGAAAAGATGAAAATGAAAGGGGGAATAGTCAGCATTGTAATTTTTACGATTTTGCTTACTCCAGCATTTGCAGGAATAGAAAAAATTTTTGATGGCAGTGAGGAAATGCAGGCAAGAGTAATCAATTTATCATTCATTTTTTCTCCTCCAGAAATTAAAGAGAAAGATGCATACGTATCAATTGACTTTGAGGGAAGCGATAATTATTTAATAAAAGATGGCTGCCCAATGATTCCATATAAAATAAAAGTTCTGAAATTTCCGTTTGGAACAAAAATTGAAGGAATAGAGTTTCAAATATCAGGAATTAAAACGATGCACTTAGATAAGAAGGTAATGCCAACCCCTCCTTCAGTTACATCAAATATGGAAAATTTCAAAGTTGAAACAAGAGAAGGAGAAATTTATGCAAGTAATGAACCATATCCTGCAAACTGGATATCATATCATATCGGAGTTGGCATAGACGGAGGGCAACATGTAATATATCTCGCTATTCATATTTATCCTGCTCGCTACATTCCAGCAGAAAATGAAATACAATACGTGGATGAAATAAATGTTGATATATATTATTCACCTCCAGAGAAGCCGTTATTTACAAATGAAGCATATGATTTGCTCATAATTGCTCCCTCCGAATTTAGAGATGATTTACAGCCTTTAGCAGAGCATAAGGAAAGTTATGGATTGAAAACAATTATAGTCACACTAAATGAAATCTATGGAGGAAATTATTTCCCAGCCAACGGAAGAGATGATGCTGAAAAAATAAAATATTTCATAAAAAATGCGGTTGAGGAATGGGGCGTGGAATATGTTCTGCTTGTTGGAGGAAGAAATGGNGGAGTTAAAGAGGAAAAATGGTGGGTGCCAGTCCGCTATTCATACCTAGATGATGGAGGAGAAAAGAAATTCATAAGCGATTTGTATTTTGCAGACATATACAAATATGAAGATGGTGACATAGTTTTTGAGGACTGGGACAGTAATGGAAACGATGTTTTTGGAGAATGGCACATGAGAGGAAAGGATGTCCTCGACCTATATCCAGATGTATATGTTGGCAGACTTGCATGCAGAAATAAGGCAGAAGTGAAAATAATGGTTGATAAAATCATTACATATGAAACTACAGCTTATGGAAGCAACTGGTTCAAAAGATTTGTTGCTGTAGCAGGCGATACATATCCAAGCGAGGGAGACCCATATTATGAGGGAGAGGTTGCAACTGCCGAGGCTTTCAAATATCTNGATGGATTTGAAGCAACATTTTTATGGACATCTACAGGAAATTTAACTGGGTCAAAAGACATAATAAATGCAGTCAGCCAAGGGTGCGGCTTTCTATATTTCTCTGGNCATGGAAATCCGATGAGCTGGGCAAATCACCCTCCAGGCGATGAAGAAACATGGATTGGCATAGATGTAACCAGCTTTTATAAATTTGCCAACGATGGCATGTATCCGATTTGCATCATAGGAGGATGCCATAACAACCAGTTCAATGTAAGCATATTGAATCTTCTAAAGTTAAGGCACCTGAAGGAAGTTTATTACAAATCAGAATGGTCTCCAGAATGTTTTGGTTGGTGGCTTGCAAGAAAGATAGGAGGCGGAAGCATAGCAACGATTGCCAACACTGGCTTTGGATATGGAATTCCTGGAGAGAATTGTCTTACGGGGAGAGGAAGATACATGGAAATCCACTTTTTCAAGAGCTATGCAGAAGGGAAAGAAATGCTTGGAGAAGCGCATGCCTCTGATTTAACTTATTATCTAAATGCGTTTCCACCAATGGTTGATCGTATTGACACAAAAATTGTGGAGCAGTGGGTGTTGCTCGGNGATCCAAGCCTGAAAATAGGAGGNTATGCCTGAATCCAGAAGGAATAGAATATAATAATGAAACTGGCTTAGCTGTCTGTTCAATCTCCACAATAGATTTATANAAAATAAAGAATTTATAATTGTGCTATTAAATAGCACGGAGTGTTGATATGAAAGGGAATGGAAAGTCAATGGTATTTTGTATAACAGTATTATTCATAATATCAATGCTTTTTCCTGCGGTCAGCACTTTATATATTAAAGATGGTGCAGATTTGCCAGTATGGGAAATTGGAGATTACTGGAACTACAATATGCGTCTCTCATACGAACAGCCAAGCGCATCTGCTGATTTGACATTAAGTATACATTTCGAAGTTACAGATGATGAGGGTGTAAATTACATTTTAAATTTTGAAGGAAGCGTCGAAGGAAGCGTATCTCTTGCGGGTATAATTGAAGGAGAAATGAGNAACACCATGATAAATGGGCAGCTATATATTAGAAAATCCGATTTGGCGATGATAGCATTCAATGCTCATGTGGAAGGAGAAATAGAAAGAATGTTTGTTACCAATGCTTTTTATGCTGACATAAATCTCAAGCAAAATGTTACTCCTGCTGTCTCACCATATGATTTTCCAATAGAGGTAAATGAAACATGGGCTGTGCCGAATATAACTTTCTGGCTTCATCTGGAAGCAAGGGTAGAACTGGCTGCTCCATATGAAGTGCTATACAATTTTCCTGTGTACATAAATGAGCATACTTTAACTTGCATGGANATAGAAGAGTTGAGTGTTCCAGCAGGGATTTATAGAGATGCATATTATGTCTCTGACACTCCACATTACAAATTCTGGTATTCTCCAATGGCGCATAACACTATAAAAGCAGAGTATAATGACATAAGACTCTGGTATAACGAAAGTTTATACTGGGATATAAGTGAGTTGTATGCGGAGATGATGGATACAAACTATAAGCCACAGAATATGCCCCCTTATCCACCAACCAATCCATATCCAGCTAACGGTTCAACAGATGTAGCAACAGATGTTATTCTNAGCTGGGATTGTAATGATCCGGATGATGACCTGTTAACATATGATGTTTATTTTGGCACCTCTTTGCCGCCTTCAAAGGTAAGCAGCAATCAATCTGTCGCAACATATAATCCAGGGATGCTTGAATATAACACAACATATTATTGGAGAGTTATTGCATTCGATGGATATAACCATTCTACGCCAGGAGAAATATGGACATTCAAAACAACAGCATTCACTAATAACCCCCCAAATAAACCAAATAGACCAACAGGCCCAACTTCAGGAGAAATTGGAAAGGCATATACATATTCTTCATTCACAACAGACCCAGACGGAGATAAAATCTATTACAAATTTGATTGGGGGGACGGTTCTACTAGCCAATGGCTAGGTCCATTTGAATCTGGAGAAGTAGCAAATGCAACTCATGTGTGGAATACAATGGGCAATTACACTATAAAAGTTAAGGCAAAAGATGAGCATGGCATGGAAAGTGAATGGAGCGATGGATTGCTAATTTCCATGCCCAAGAGATATAGCTTACCTATTGAACTATTTGATAAGTTAAATGAATGGCATGTATTGAAATCAATAATGAAACTGTTGCGAGCAATTTTCAACCTCTAGCCCTTATATCAATTCATTTTCACCATTCAAAAAAATTATATTCCCAGTCATCATATCCTGCCATGGAGTTATCAAAGCTTATTCAAGAAATGATAAATGAGCCTTCTCCTATACGCCAGATAATGAAAATGGCAAGCAGACA
>MTNE01000163.1 GCA_002011355.1 Thermoplasmatales archaeon JdFR-43
TTAGCTAAAGAAAAGGTTATGCCTATTACTCCTGCTTTACTTGCTGCATAGTGGGCACCTATGCTGCCGCCTTCTTTGCCAGCTATCGAACTCATGTTAATGATGCATCCTTTTGCTTTAATTAAATATGGAAGGGCTGCCTTACAACAATAAAATACGCCAGTTAAGTTCACTTCTATTACTTTTTTCCAGTCTTCTATGGTTATTGTGTCCAGTGATGTGTATTTGCCAACGATTCCTGCATTATTTACAAGAACATCTATGCCACCATATTTATTTCCAATGTTATCAAATGTTTTCTTGATTTCTTCCCAGTTTGTAACATCCATTTTATGAAATTCTGCGTTTCCGTACCGGCGGAGTTGCTCTACTGTTTCCATCGCTTCTTTNTCTCCACTTTTGTAAGTAAAAACAACGTCATATCCATTTTTGGCAAGCATTACTGCAATAGCTTTTCCTATCCCTCTATTTCCTCCTGTGACTACACCAACTGCCATAAAGGCATAATAAAAGCAGATATTTATATCTAAAGGGGTAAAGAAAGCAGGAAATACATTTATTAAGCCAACAAAGCCCCTCGTTTCATTTTCATTTAAACCCCTATATTTTATGTTTCTTTTTGCGTTGCCTTTAAATACACAATCAACATTTCTTCTGGATAAAATGAAAGTATCTGAATTAAGACCAAATAGTAATGTGGACGAAATTATTTTGAAAATAATTGAAAAGAAGGAAATAAGAAAGGTTATGAAAAGATTTGGAGGAAGTGCTAGAGTTTGTGATTTAATTGGCCAAGATGAAAACGGAGATACAGTGCAGATTACTTTATGGAATGATGAAATAGAATTGGTTGATGTAAATGAAACGATTAAAATAATAGATGGATGGGTAAAAGAATGGAATAATCAGCTTCAAATATCAACGGGAAGAAAGGGAAGAATAGAAAAGGTGGGATAAAGAGAAGGGATTCTCTATTTCTTTTTTCTTTTTGTTGAAAATACCGCTATCAGGCATATAGCACTAATCAATAAAATTGTATCAAATCCCGATATTCCTTTTTTCTCTTTTTCCTTTTGTATTTCGATGGAAAACTGTGAAATGTCGCTTCCAGTATTTATTCCATCTGTTGCAATTACTTTTATTTTATAANTCCCTTCTTGTAATGAAGAAAAGTCGGCAGTAAATGAAGTATTCTGTATCTCTATTGCAAGTGGGAACCATTCTTCGCCATCTTCACTTATTAACAAATTGAACCACATTTTATCTCCATCTGCATCAAATGCGTTCCATTTTATGGTGTATGAGCCTTTCTTCACGCTTTCATTCGAGGGAAATGTTATGCTAACTTGCGGGGCATTTTTGCTTACATTCCTCGCTGCAAGAATTTCTCCAGATGTTGCATTTGCTATTTCTATCTTTGCTATGTCATCAAACCATTCTAAGCGGAAAGAAAATAAAGTTTCATTTACTTTTATTCCTCCAGTATCTCCTATATTAAGTATGAAGGTAATGTTAAAGCCGGTTTCGTTTATAATGCTGCCATTTTCATCATACGCTCTGATGATATAATCCCCATATCCTCCCCATTCTATATCCACATAGCCATCCAGCTTATACCATGGATAGAGTGTTATATTATCATTTTTATCTATCATGCCAACGATACCAACTACTTCTGGATCTCTCTGCTGATTAAATCTCTGCAACAATATTTTGAAATTCGGCTTCTTTATCCAAGATTTTTGTGTCGNCCCCCATATTGGATATGTACGCCACATCAAATCTTTGTTGTTTTCGGAGTTAAGCACATCTATTTTTTTATTAACCCAGTAACCAACTGCTTTGTAAGGCGTGCCAGCTGTATATGATTCATCTAAGCCATAAGTATGGCTAACTTCATGAACTGCAGTTTTGGAGCGTTGACTCCAGTTAACTATTACCCCTTGCTTGGAATTTCCATTTGCCTGCGACATGATTGCCATTCCATTTGCTCCCTGCAAAATATCGGGATGAACAAGAAAAACTATTCTGTCATACAAAGTCATCCATGAAGTAGCAACAATAGCCCTATATAATTGCAGCCTCACCTTATATCTCTGATTTGCTGTAAGTGCTTTGTANGTAGCCAAACTATTTACTGTTATACCATCTACTACTACATTCTTCTTAAGATTTCCAAGCCAGGAGCGAGCTGTGGAAAGTCCTCCCTCTCTTAAAGGATAGATAGCAAGCCACCATGGCTCCAAGTCATCCCATCTCCATCTATCAAAAGCTGTTGAACCAGTTGCTGGAATTTTCAAATCGTCTGGAAAATCTGGACCATTGGTGAAGGTAAACGGAACAAATAGAACATTTAAATCATGCGTGTAATATATTTTTACTTTGACTGTGACTTTCTCGCAGTGATAATCAGCTGGAGGCTTTGCTGGNTCTGGATCAAGATATAACACTATGCTTCCATCCTTAATTTTTGGATTGCTCCCCCATCTCTCCCATTGAAATGGTTGGGCAGGCAAAGGAGCGGAATATGTGAATGTCTTTTTTNTTTTGGCTGGAATGGTCACAGGATCTGATCTCCATATTTCCTTATCATCTGGATATATTTTGAATACAAAACTGAATGTTTTGGCTGAGTTATAATTATTATGCACCTTTATTTTGATTTCATTTCTTTCATCATATGGATAACCAAATAAGTATGTATTTTTCCCTGCAACCATACCAAGTTTTGCTTCCCATATACATGGTCCTCCTGTTAAATCATTGCCATATAGAGGATCTGACTGATAGACAACCTGNACCGGCTGAAAGACAGATTCAATAAGTAGCCCTTCTTCAGCAACTTCGAATGTAATTTCTATTTCAACTGTTTTGTTATTTCCATTTTCATCAACAACAAAAATTTTTATGATATTTTTTCCCTCTTTTAGCTCGATGCTTGCCTCAATTTGAATTTTTTTCTGTGGAGTTCCAAGTGGAAATGTCTTTGAAGTTCTCTTTCCATCCCATATATGTATATAGCCCCATAAAGAAATGCCAGTATTATCACTTGCATTTCCTATCAGCTCTATAAATTCTTCAGTTACCACACTCCCATTTATAGGAGATTCAATGTTAATATTAGGTGGCTCTGTATCTGGATTATAAAACACTACTATTTCATCAAACCCCGTTGTCCCACAAATCGCTCTTGCACTTACATTTATACTATTCCATCCTTCATGTAATGTAATTGGAAATTCAAATTCGTAAGTTGAAACGGGCAATTCAATATACCATGAATTGTTATAGCTACCATTTTCCCATTGATGGATATATTCAAGATATACTATTCCACACTCTTCACTTGCATATCCAGAAACATTTATTTCTGGTTTTGTAACCACGCTTTCATCTTCAGGAGATGTTATATTAACAATGCATACACATGTATACTGCGTAGCATTCTCTCCCTCCATAATGCCAGAGAGAGGAATGCCTATAAACACTAACACTGCCAAAAATACCAGTAATCTTTTTATTTTCATATTTTCGCCTCCCTAAATCTAAATCCCTCATTATTTATAAATTTATTTTCAATTTTTGTTTATCTTGATTAATTTGCAGCATTACTCGTGAGCCATAAAAAGGTAAATGAGGGTTTATTTTTATATCATCTTTCAAACCTAGGCAAATTTAAATTATCCCATTCGTCTCTGTCCATGAAACCATGGCTTCCATCTGAATAATCGACTATTTTGAATGTATATCTGTAATTCATGCAGCTTTTGTAATTCCAAGAAAGCCAGTAAAGAAGTTGCCATGGAAACACTCTTAAGTGCGGCAATCCTAATTGATGCCCAAGCTCATGCATATATGCTCCTGCATGAGCTATTATCATTGCATTTTCCCATGGTCTCCATTTTTGAATGTATGCGCTGCATATGGCAAAGGCGTCTCTCTTAAAATTAAATCCTGCTACTCCTCTTCCAAAATCTTTGAAATCATGAATGATTATAGCATAGTGGAATATGCCTTTCCTAGGATTATTCTCATCATTGTGCAAGAAATAGTTGTTATATATTTTATCAAGTTTATCCCAGTTCAGTTCCTCATAAGGAATCTCTTCGCTACCCCCCATTAAGCCATTGTCTACTAACAACATTATATTATGTTTGGTAAAAGCAGAATACTGCAATTGCAACGATTCTTCAGGCATCACCGGCTTTATACCATTATGCTCCTCCATGTAATCATTCTCTATGTATATGTCCTGTCTGAATGGATCTGCAAACCATTCCTGCATCTGCCATTCTTCAACATTTTGCAAACCATCTTTGTCTACATCAAGTCTTGAATGATCCTCTGGTTCAAAGGGATTATATCCCCATTTATCCTCCCATTCTATTGGCACACCATCATTGTCATAGTCTTTGCCAAGGTCACTTTCCGTTGGATCTGTGCCATATACATTCACTTCTTCCCAGTAAGTCAGACCGTCTCCATCATAATCATTTTGAACTATATCAAACCATATTTCACAATCACTATCATTAACGCTACCATCTTCGTGCCCGCCTGCATGACCGTAGCCGCTTTCGTCGCCGAGCCAATCGTCTCCGCTCCATGAACCAGTTAAAACATCATATGTAATCTGTAAGCTGTTTCCATTGCTGCTAATATCTGCCTGTGCTCCATTTTTAATTACATTAATAGTTATAATCACTTTTTCCTCGTCGTCGGGAATGTCAAAATGAGCTGTTCCCAAGTTCATTATATCATATCCCTGAAACACCTCACTTTGCCAGTTTTTCTCATTAACTATTACTCTTACAATTATTGATGGCGGCTGATTAATATCTATATCTATTGTTCTTATTCGCTTGATGACAACATCTATGGAAAGATCTACAAGAGGGTCCAAATCATCGCCAATACCTGAAAGGGATCTATGCAAAACATTTTGCTCAAAAAATGTTGCACTATAGAATGGAGTTGTTATCATGAAGATGGTTATACAGAGCAGCCAGATTTTTTTCATAATATGATATAAAGAACTAGTTTTTATTTATTTCACATAAGTTAGTTAATAAAACAAAAAAATTTAATTACAATAAAAAATAGATAAATAATGAGATTGAAATGTTTTATATTGATAACATCATTTTTTCTGTTGCTGCCTATTTTTAACGTTGCTCATATTTCTAACAATTTATACTCCTTCAAAAAGATTAATGGAGATGTTTTATATGTAGGTGGCAATGGCCCAAACAACTATACAAGCATACAGGATGCAATAAATGATGCAAAAGATGGATATACAATAAAGGTTTACCCCGGTATATACAATCAAACATTTGTANATCCTGAATATTTCAATGCAACTGTTGTTGCTGTTGTTAATAAAAGTGTTTCATTGATAGGAATAATTAAAAATGGAGAAAAACCAGTTATAGATGCTGGAGGTGAAACAGGATTTTTGGTGTTAGCAAACAACTGCACAATTGAAGGATTCAAATTTGTGCACGCAGCAATCGCTATTAGCGGTTGTGAAAACATTTTAATCAAAAATAACGAAATAACAGCAAAGTTTGTGGGAATATCTATAGGGTGGTCAACAAACTTTGTCATCATNAATAACAGCATCACAAATTGTGGCTCATATGCAATGGAAATACTTTATCACCACCAAAATAAGAAGGGCAATTTTACAATTTCTCATAACAATATCATAGATAACGGATATGGGATACATGTGGGATATAATGATAATGGTAATATTTCATATAACACCATTATTTCAAATGAGGAGGGAGGGCTATCCATAGATACATGCATAACATCTCTATATTCAACAATACAATAGGCTATCATATATACCCAGGCATACAGCTAATGGAATGTTCTAACTGTACTGTAGCTAAAAATGAAATTTATAGAAATGGGGCAGGCATTATGCTCCAGGCCATTACACACTGGTGGGAACCTGCTCATAATAATATTATAACCAGAAATAACATATATTCGAATAGCGTTGGAATATACATAGAAATGTTTGTCGGAGAGAACTATATTACATATAATAATTTTGATAACAGATTAAATGCATATTTCTGGTATGATACACATACATATCGCAATACTTGGTTTTATAATTACTGGAGTGATTGGCATTTGCCGATTCCAAAACCAATAATAGGGCAATTTATATTTGATGTAGGTNCATTCGCCTTCACCATTCCATGGCTAATGTTTGACTGGTATCCTGCAATGGAACCATGGGAAATGTAACATAGATTTNAGATTTGGATAAAATGGGTTTATTCCTGATCAAAGAAAGTTAAGTCCAAATCGTGCCAGTCATCAAAATCATTTTTGCCGTGACTTCCNTCTGAATAATCAACGAGGATGTAGGTGTAGCCATAATTCATGCAGCTTNTGTATGGGCGATATTTCCAGTAATCAAGTTTCCATGGGTACATTGTATCTGGATTATCCACTCCTGGATTACTAATATCTAGGCTATGCCCCGTTTCATGCATAAAAACACTTGCATAAACTATATTCCTGTCAACAAAAAACAGTTGCCTGCATTTCTCCTCTACATATTTNGAAGATATCTGAAATTCATCTCTCCTTATTGCATATCCATTGAAGCCAGCGTCATATACAACAAGGGCATAATGAAATATACCCTGCCGCCATGCATTCTCACCGTAATGCAGGAAATATTTATTATAATAGTCCTCTCTCAGCTTTCTCCCACTTACTTCAGTCACAAAAGGTATTATTTCTCCTCCTCCCATGCATCCATCNTCNAGATGATAAACTATGTTGTGTTTATTGTATACGGTTTGTAGCAATTCTTTTGCTCCCTCCGGTAGCATACTTGCTGGCTCACCATTTGGTCCTTCAGCCATCTGGTCAACTTCTATAAAGATATCTTTTCTGAAAGGATCTGANNTCCACTGCGATGTGAGATATTCTTCTACATTGTTCAAACTGTCCTCATCTGGATCCATATTTGCATGGTCCTCCCATGTAAAAGGATCATAAAACCATATGTCCTCAACTTCATTATTCCACCAATGTTTGAAGAAATAATGTCCCCACTTCCATTCCCATTCTATAGGTACACCATCTTCATCGAAATCTTCTCCTCTATTATCTTTCATTGGNTCCGTGTGATAAACATTTACCTCTGTCCAGTATGGAATGCCATCGCCATCATAATCATTCTGATATATGTCAAACCATATTTCACAATCTCTATCATNCTGGTATATGCTGTTGTCATCGCATCCATTGGCCCTTCCATATCCGCTCAAATCAGGATAACCCCAGAAATCTTCATTGTGTATGTAATCATCCCCAAACCAATGCCC
>MTNE01000166.1 GCA_002011355.1 Thermoplasmatales archaeon JdFR-43
TTTTTTAATTTTTCCAATTCTTGAAGTAATTCTTTACTTATTCTTACAGTAGTAGCCATATTTGCATATATTATACTTATATATAAGTATATCTGAATATGCTCTGCAAAACATCCTGCAAAGCTTTAATTAAAGGAATTATCATAGAAAAGCCAGTGCCACTTTCTGTGTATTCTGCTGGCAACCCTCTTGAATATATAATTGTTATAAGGATGAGAATCCATGTTCCAAAAAATATGCTTATTCCTATAAATGTGGCAAAGACTTTATCAAAAACTTCTGGATGCTTTCTTCCGATTTTTCTTAAAAATATTTTTTCTTTCGAAAGAACCCATAAAATGAAAGAAATCACAAGAGAAATCAATATAGCCCTTCCTAACACTCTATCAAATTTGATTAAATAGTATGACCCTTTGTACCCTGTTAACCATATCACCCAAGTAAGCGTAGGAAATAGAATGATGACGGATGCTAGATATGCCTTTATTATATCCCAGAGATTTTTTGTAATCAATTCTTTTGTTGCTACTATGCTGAAATAAAGAAATGGAATATGCAAAGGCAGGTAAAATCGCACATCATAACCTCCTCCCTGATGAGTTGACATATTTACAAAGAAAAATAACTGAAGAAGGATATATGATAGCATAAGACCATCTATTATACCAAACTTTTGTTTTCTCTTTAGATATGCAATAGGAGAAAAAAATGAAAGGAAGAGGAAAGGCACAAAAATGAAAAACGCAAAGCAGCTATCTGTTCCCTTTGCATTGAAAAATGATTTGTATAAGTTGATGAGAACCTCATTTATCTTTCCTATGGCACTTACATCTTTCAGCATGTTCCATCCTACCTGCACCGAATTTATGATGAAAACAAATTTTTCAAAAAATGTTATTTTCCTCTCCTTTACTACATACACCGCTATATAATCATAATTTTGCAGCCCAGTATTTGTGAATGCAATTGCCTTGAGAAATAATTTACCGCTGAAGTTTTCCACAGGTAACAGAAAATAAGAGGCAGAAAGATCTATGCCTGCTATTTGCCATGTTTTATTATCCTTTGAATAATCCACCTCCACAAATGCTATGTTATCGCTTGTATTATACTCTATCATTACAAAAGACTCCACTTTTTCTTCACCCAATGGCTTAACAATTTTAATGATTGGTTCTCGGTTATCGACGGTAACATTTTTATTTATATCGATCCCAATGACAGAATCCCCACTATATGCTGTTGCTTTTACCACCATATTTTCATAAGCAATCCCAGAGGTATTCCAGATAAAAGGTGTATGAGGTGTATTATCCACTCCCAGTTTTTTCCAACTGTCTTCAGATAAATATTCGTATGCAATATGTGTTGTGCCTGGGGGAGCAACACTATATATGAAATATTTCCCGCCGACAAACTCTCCATCTTGAGGTCGTCTTAAAACAAGATTTTTCCCTGTATTGTCTATCAATAGCTTTATGATAGTGGAATTATTAAAACCAATGGAATCGTAAGCAGTTGCCTTTAATAAATAGCTGCCTTGCAAATCGGAGGTATTCCATGAAAAGCCGTCATATGGAGTTGTATCATTTCCTATATAATTCCAGTTTTTTCCATCTATAGAATACTGATATTTAACATAGGCGGTATCCTCTGATACTGAAGACCAAATAATGCATTCTCCAGCTACTATACTTCCATTCTGAGGAGAAAATATTTTGATGGATGGTGGAGTATTATCAACAATGACACTCACATTTTTTTCTGTAACATCTCCTCTCCAGTTCCATGCCTTTATCCTTAATATTTTCACACCATCTTCTAAGGAGGAAACATTCCAGAAAAATATAACTTCCTTCTCTTTACTTCTATTTAATTCAATCCACCCATCGCCTGTTGCATTTTTATATTCTATCATCGATTCTTCAGCATTCTCACTAACATTATAATGAATTTCAACAATTCCTGTGACACATTCTCCATTAGATGGCGAGATTACTTCTATTTTTGGAGGTTGAGGAGGTATTACATTTTTATTCCCTTTTGCAATATATCCAGGATATAAGGGGTTATCATATATTGCATAATTTTCAGCAAAATATGGGGTTAGAGAGACTAAAATCACAACAACAATTTTCAGAATATTTATTACTCTTCTCTTCTTTATTGTCAGAATATCAACAAGCAGGAGAGAAAGAAGAATCACAACTCCTGAGAATAATTGAACCCATACTGCTAATGAAGCAAATACATAGCTTGCATAGTGATATTTTTCAATATTTTTTATCCTGCCGTAATAAAATGATGCAAGCGAAAATATGAGCAGGGAAAAATTTAGCCCATGATATTTTTGACCTATTGCCCAGAACACAACGGGCGATGAAAATAATAAAAGAAAAACACCAAATAAAGCAATTCTCTCATTAAAATATCTGCGTAAAAATCTGAACAGAATACTCAATGCCAGTGATACAAAAACTATACTCATAAACTGCATCGAAAGAGGAGGTCCCCATCTTTCAAAACTCAATGGTTTCATCAGCAGGAGATTTACAATAAGCAAAATTAACGATGCAGTTATTCCTACAATTTGTACCAATTTTTTTCTTTTTTGTTCATCCGGCCAAAAATGTTTAACTATATAATCCGATGAAAGGTATGTTACAGCAGCTAGTAAAAAACTCCATAAGATAATAAAAAATATTTCCATTCCCATGACAGAATCCATCATCAGAAGAAAATAATAAAAAGGAACAGAAAAAACAGACATCCCATGTGAGGCGGCAACATATTTATGCCCCCCATATTCCACATATCTCGGCGCGATATACATTCCACCCGATGAAACATAATAATGTTCTGGTACCTCTTCTATAGTTAAATATCCGTGCAAAAAATTATAGAAGCAGGTTGCCTGCTCCATCTCATCATTTAAATAAAAACCAACGGAAAATATTGAAATTAAAATGAAAAGTGAAAGAAAAAAAACCATTAGCACTTTTTTATCAGGAAATATTGCTTTTGTTGTTTTTCTAACTTTTTCAATTAAATCCCAATACATCCAAAACCATATTTTATCATGGCATAATTTACTTTCGATATATTTTGCTGTAACATGAAAAATAATTTTATAATTTTTGAGTATTACATCATATGAGGCTAGCGCTGGCTGCAGCAGTTGTTGTGGCATTAAGCGTTTTTACTCCCGTGCATTTTGTTGAGGCAGGCATTATAACTGTAAATGATGATGGAACAGCCGATTATACATCCATTCAGGATGCAGTGAATGCAGCAAAAGATGGCGATATAATCTACGTATATGGAGGCTATTATAATGAAAGCATTTTTATGAATAAAAAATTACATCTTATAGGCATAGAAGAAAAAGGGATTTTGCCAAGAGTAAAAGGACAGCAGGGCTACACCTTCTATATTACTTCATCCTGCACATTAGAAAATTTCATTATTTTTCAGCAGATTGGAAATGCCATTCAAGTTTCTGGCTGTGGCAATATAACCATAAAAAATAATGAAATAGTTGCAGAAACTGGTATTTACATGGAAAATGCATCCTTTTGCACGATAGAAAAAAATGAAGTAAAAGCTTCAACATATGGCATATATCTTTATTCATCAGATAAAAACGAGATAAAGAATAATGATGTGGATGCATCTTTTCTGGCGTTTTATTCTCACTTTTCTGCCAATAATACTATTTCCTGTAACAACTTATCCAGAATAAGCATGGAATACTCCAAGAAAAGTATGGTACGCCATAATATTATTGAAAACTTTGACATAGCAGATTCGGAGAATATATATGTTTTTAATAATAGCATAGAGAGGTTAAATCTGTTATATGCTACAACCATTCATATAGTCAACAACTCTTGTGAAGAGGGGATTTTTATTTTTGGAGACATGGAAAACTGGAACACACATATAATTGAAAATAATAGCATAAAGGATGGCAAAATTTTATATTATAAGAATGAGAAAAATTTGGTAATCGATGATAATGATGCATCGCAGCTAATACTCGCGAATTGCAGCAATTTCGAGATATATGGTATAGATTTTCATTCTGCTGAACGCCATATCCAGATTGCCTTTTCCAAAAATATCACAATTTCGAACTCCTCTTTCTCTAATGCGTTTGTTGCTGTTGACGTTATGAACTCTCAATACATTTTCCTCAATAACAACATATTTTTATCAAATGATATATCTTTCCAGACATTCAACTGCAGTGAGATAGTTATAAGAAATCATAATTTTTCATATAATGGACGAGCCATTTATCTGGAAGAAACTACTGGAAATACGATAGAGAAAAATGTATTCATGAAGAATTCCTTTGCCATTCATTTATACAGAAGCAAAAATAATAGAATTGTTATGAATAACATAATCGAAAATGAAAAAGGGGTGTATTTTGAGGAAGCATTTGCAAACATCATCATGAATAACAATTTTATTGAAAATGAGAGAGACACTTTCCTAGAAAATTCTCTACTAAATATTTTCATGAGAAACTACTGGAGTAAATGGATTCTTCCAGTTCCAAAACCAATTTTGTGTCATATCATAATAATGTGGTATATACACATACCATATTTCACTCTTGATCTGATGCCTCGCTTGATTCCAGTATGCTGATGTATTTTGCGTCGATTTGGTCGGCGATATAAACTTCTTTTCCAGCTTTTCTTATGTCCACTCCATCTTCCATAGCCTTTTTGGCATCTATTTTAAGTATTACAGGATTCTCAACCCTTGTTTTTCCTGCTTCTACAGCTTTTTCAACACTTCCACTCAAATGCACTTTATTTCTATCTGTTGGGAGTAAACCCTGCTCCAAGATAATGTCCAATTCCTCCTCTGTAACGGGATAATATAGGGTGTCAACATCTGCCTCTGGCAAATCTGATAAATCCACTTCGATTGTATGNGCATATGTTGCTCTTATTTTCCCTTCCTTGAGCTGATATCTTCCTTTTTCATCTGTTAAGGCCAGAGCAACTACATGCTTTTTCCTGATCCAGTAAAATCTGTCTATTTTATTTTTAATTGCTTCGCACACTTCATCAATATTTGCCCATCCATGAGGATCAAGCTTTATATTGAACTGCTGCGGAAAATGGCGTAAAATGCCGATGAGTATACTACTTAACTTCTTTATTTCTCTATCATCCATCAAAAATTTTCCTTCCTTTTTGCATACAGGGCATACCCTGCCCCTGTAATAGCCATGTTCATTGCATTCTGCGAGCATTGAATTTTGAATACCATGCAATATAAAAATTATTTCCTCAATTCTCCCACAGTTGTCACTCTTTCAGCATATGCATTATGCTTATGTATTGATTCCAGGCTCTCACTTTTTGCAATAACCATGGTATAATCGGGCAAATCAGGGTATCTTTCCAGAATTTGTTTCAACATGTCTCTCACAACATCCTCAACAAATTTTGGATTTTCATGTGCTTTCTTAACGACTTCCATCTCATCCATTCTTTTTAAAATTTCATATGTTGGACTGCTCATTGCCTTCTCAGCTATGTCTATCAAATCGTCTGCATCTATGCTGCCATCATTCTCAATAACGAGGGTTGCAACATTCCGCTGATTGTGCGTATATCTCTCATTATATGTTTTCTTTATGTTCTCCATGGCGCATGGACAGGCTGTCATTCCTGTAACTTCCACACCAATAAACTTTCTTGTTTTTCCATTCCTCTCTTTAATTGCTTTTGCCATTATTTTATACGGTTCGACAGTCCTTTTTCCAGCAGGTGTAACCCTTTCCAGAAAATAGTCTGATGTGGTAATAACTTCCGCACAACTTGCATATTCATGCCTGTGTAACAATTTTTCAGCTATTCTTTCACATAAATCTTCCAAGCTTGGAGAAGGTTGTCTTGTGGATTCATCAACAATTTCTTCAATAATCTCTGCGTTTCTTGATAAATCGCTGCCCTTTCTGCTGGCTGGTAAGTCGACGAATAAATCCATCACTGGAATTAAATTCACTATCCTNCCNTTTCTTTCTATGCATACTGGCTTTTTTATGCCTTTTATGCCTACTCTAGTCAGCTTAAATGTTGCATTTGGTTTCCATGATTGTACATCTGGCAATGCCATACTAAAGCAAAAACAGCGATTATTTAAAATTGTTTGGGGNGTTACAAAAACATTCTTAAGCATTTGAGCATTTTCTGCTCATGAAAACTGCTTTATATGAATTGCATAAGGAATTGGGGGCAACTTTTACAAANTTCATGGGTTATGAGATGCCATTGCGTTATAAATCTGTGCAGGAGGAACATTTGAATGTGCGCCATAAAGTTGGTTTATTTGACGTAAGTCATATGGGAAATATTTTTNTTAGGGGTAAAGATGCAGAAAATTTCATAAGCAAAATAACCGTTGAGAATGCAAGTAAAATAAAAGAAGGAATGGGACAGTATACCGTGCTTTTGAATGAAAATGGGGATATAATAGATGACGAAGTTTTTTTGCATGTTGGCAAAAATGAATATCTTTTCATTCCAAATTCTGGTATGCACGAAAAAATTGCAGCATGGATGAAAAAAAATGCTGAAGGAGAAGTAGAAATAGAAGATGTCAGCGATGAATATTCAATTTTAGCCATACAGGGTCCATTGTCAAAGGAAACATTGCAAGAAATTTTGAATTTTGATCTTGATACTCTGAAATTTTTTGGCTGCCAAGAATTAAGCAAAGAAAATTTTAAAATCGATTTTGATGGAAGATGCATAATATCAAGGACAGGATATACTGGTGAGAAGGGTTATGAGTTGTATATTCACCCTGCTGAAGCTGCAGTAAATATTTTTAAAGAGTTGTTGAGCAGAGGGGAAAAATATGGAATAATGCCTGTTGGTTTAGCAGCTCGCGATACACTTAGGCTCGAAAAAGGATTTATGCTCGCATGCAATGAGTTTGCAGGAGGAAGAAATCCAATAGAAGCTGGCTTGGAATGGCTCATTGACTGGGAACATGATTTTATAGGTAAGGATGCTTTGATGGAATTCAAGGAAAAAGAAGAATATGAGAAGATAACGTTTCTTGAGTGCATCGATGCTGGCATACCTCGTCATGGTGATGGAGTTTTTAAGGATGATAGGAAGGTGGGCATTGTAACATCTGGCAATTTCTCACCATGCCTCAAAAAAGGGGTAGCGCTGGCATATGTGAATATAAAATATCGGGGAATCGACGAAGAATTGATAATAAAAGGCAGAAGAGATGTGAAAGCAAAAGTTATAAAGGGACCATTCGTTAAAAAGGGAGAATGCTGAAGAAAATATTCAC
>MTNE01000053.1 GCA_002011355.1 Thermoplasmatales archaeon JdFR-43
AACTTGCCTTTGGGGAGAAAGGGAATTAAAGCTTCTCCTTCACCCCCCGCAAACTTGTCTTTTGCTAAAAGCAGGTATTTCTTTCCCTTTCTGTTGTGAAGAGTGAGTTTGAGAGTCACTTTTTCTCCCTCACATACAAAGGAAGGCGAGTCCCTTTCCATTTCCAAACCTCTCACCATGAAAAGAGGAGAAATTAAGGAAGCAATTAAGGTAGCTACCATCAGNGAGGCNAGAAAATAGAGAAGACCTGCTTTTAAATTAGCGGCAATGAGAAAGAAGAGAAAAATCAGTATGAAAAAGACAAAAGTCCGTTTGGAGATTCTCATAACCTTACAGGAACAGGTATTTCCTCCAATACTTCCCTTATTATTTCCTCCCTCACCCCTTTCTCTTCTGCAAAAGAGGCTTTGAGAGAAAGACGGTGAGAAAGAACTAAAGGGGCAAGTTTTTTCACATCATCAGGAAGGATAAAATCTCTCTCTTCATAGAAAGCAAGGGCTTGAGACATGCGAATGAGAGAAATGCTTCCTCTAGGGCTTGCTCCCATAAACACCTTGGGATGATTTCGCGTTTTTCTTACGATACTCACCGCGTATCTGAGAACCTCACTGGAAACAGAAACCTCCCTCACCCTTCTCTGAACTTCCAGAACCTCTTCTTTTTCCAGAACAGGCTGGAGCGAATTTAAAGGATGTTCCAAAAGCTGCATCCTCACCACTTCTTCTTCCACCTTAGAGTCGGGATAGCCCAAAGAAATGGAAATCAAGAATCTATCAAGCTGACCTTCCGGAAGAGGATACGTCCCGTACTGTTCTAAAGGGTTTTGAGTTGCAATTACAAAAAATGGTTGGGGAAGAAGATGATTCTCGCCNTCCACAGTGACACGTCCTTCNTCCATAGCTTCAAGAAGAGCTGACTGCGTGCGAGGCGTTGTTCTATTCAGCTCATCAGCGAGAACTATATTGGCAAAAATGGGACCGGGAATAAAGNGAAAATCGCCATTTTTAGCTCGATAAATATTCACACCTGTGATGTCNGAAGGCAACAAATCCGGCGTAAANTGAATCCGTTTAAAAGTTCCATTGATAGAAAGAGCAATAGCCTTAGCTAAAACAGTTTTCCCCACGCCAGGCGGGTCCTCAATAAGAAGATGCCCCCCACTCAGAAGAGAAAATACCGCATATTCAACTGCTTCCCGCTTTCCCTTAATAACCTTTTCTATGCTTTTAATGAGTTTTTGCACCCTTTCCTGATGTGTCATGAGGGAATTATATCACTTACTTCTTCTTTGATTTCCCCCTACCGGAGGAGTTCTTTTTCTTTTCTTTACCTTTCGTTTCCTTTGTACCTTTTTCTTTTTTACCACCCTTATCCTTATCTTCCTTTTTAACTTTTTCTTTCCCCTCTGCTTCTTTTTTCACCTTAGTGGAATCGGTTTCTTTCCCCTTCCCTTTAGAACTCTGGACCTCCAACCCCAGCTCCTCTGCTTTCTTCAAAAGCCTTTCCTCTTCCTTGAAAATCTTTTCCAAAAGAGAGGTATTTGAAGAGACTTCTGCCCAAATTTTTCCCTTCTTAATATGCTCCTTCATATCAGAAAGAGCTTCCCGAGCTAACCCCTCTTCTCCTCTCTTTTCCATTTCCTCCGCTTCTTTCAACCGCTCTTCAGCTAAACTCAGTTCAAATGAAGCTTTGCCTGAGGAAGTGAAAATTAATCCTCCTCTCAACCTTTCCATACCCCTCTTTACAGGATAAAGAGTACTATCAGGAAGGCTTTTAGCTGAAGCAATTCCCAAAGTGCTCAAGAACAACAATATGGCAACTAGGATTACCATTAAGGGAGAGATTCGGCGAGGCATCTTTGCGCCTTTCTCTCCGTAACTTTTTACCCAACCGCTTCTTCCCTTCCTTCTCCTTCCATCTTCCATAAAATCAAATTTCGGAGGCGATTCCGCTCCAACTTTAGAAAAAAACTCCTCTCCTTTGCTCTCTAAAGCAGAGTTAATAAGCTGCATCATGTAATCAGCCTGGAAACTATCTCCCTCTTTTAAAGATTGCAAAAAAGCCCCCAAAAGCTTTTTAACTTCACTTAAGTCTTCTCCATAAGCTTCCTGTTCTCGTATCCGTTTTATTACCTCTCTCGCATATTCCTGATACCTTTTTAACTCTCTTTTCCGCATCTTCTCTAACCCTTTTTAATATCGGCTAATCAAGGGGGAAATTTAATCCAGTAAAGCTTTACAAAGGCTCTTTCCTTGTGGAAAAATGAGCCAGCGTGAAAAAGGAAAAAAATGTTCTCATAATTTATTTTGCGGTTTTAACTTTTGCCTTGGGATATGGACTTATCATCTTCCTTTACCCCATTTACGCAAAAAGTCTGGGGGCAAACTCATTTCAAGTGGGAATCTTATACTCACTGATGACCTTCTGGATGTCTGTAGTGCAAATTCCTGGAGGCTGGCTAGCAGACCGGTTGGAACCGAAAAAAATCATTGTTTACACCTGGTTCCTAGTTGTCCCCGGCGGACTTATTTACTTTCTAGCAAAAACCTGGATTCACCTTGCATTCGCTGATTTTCTCTTAGGAATTTCAATGCTGCACGCACCGGCTGTTTCTGTGTACGTGCTCAGGCTCTCTCCCTCTCATAAACTGGGAGAAGTCTTCTCTTTTATTGAGTCTGCTTATCCTCTTGGCTTAGCCATTACACCTCTTCTGGGAGGATGGTTAGCTGACCAGATAGGAATGAAACCTGTCTTTTTTCTGTGCTTTCTCTTCTACACTATTTCTTTTCTTTTCACCCTGGCTCTAAAACCAATGCCTAAAAAAGTGAAAAAGACTCAAAAAAGAAGTTTAAAAAATTTAAAGTTCATCTCAGTGCTTCTTTTCTTTTCTCTTCTTTTGGGAGCAGAATATATCTATATCCCCTTCTTCCCCACATTTTTAAAGGAAATAAAAGGTCTTTCGTTTACTAAAGTGGGAGGACTGGCTTCATTTATCTTTTTTATAAATGCAATTTTCACCCCTCGAATTGGTAAAGCAGTAGACAGATACGGAATGCGGTCTTTACTCCTCTTTCTCCTTCCTCTCTATATCATTTCCCTTTCTGGATTCAGCTTTGCAAATGGAATTCTTCTCTTCTTTCTCGCCTTTTTAATGGGAGTAGCGAGACAGTTTTGGACCCTTTCAACCATAGCTACCGCTAAAACTCTTGAAGGAACAAGTGAAGGAATGGCTTATGGAATTTTAAATCTTTCGCGTAATGGAGTTACTTTTCTTGCTCCTCTGGTGGGAGGTGTACTGGACGGAATTAACCCAACTTATCCCCTTCTCGCCACGGCAGCTATCTTTATTCTCTCGCTACCTCTTGCGATAAGCTGGCCCTTAATTTCCCGAAGACTAATAAATTAAGCTTCGTTCAAAGCCTTAATAATCTCGTCAGCGTCGAGACCGTGTGCCATTGCTGCCTGCTCCACGGTTTCACCTGAAGCTACCAAACAGCCTAAGCAGTGCATACCAAAACGAGCAAAAATTTGTGCCGCTTCTGGCTTTTTCTGCAAAACCTCCATTATCGTTAAATCTTTCGTAATTTTTTTATCTTCACCCATTTTTAACCTCCATAAAAATTTCTAAAGATAATATATCCCCCAAAAACTGGCTTTGCAAGTTTACTTCAAGCCTTATGATAAAATTTTTGTGAGAAAAATGGTGAAAAAAGTTCGAAAAAGAGACGGCAAATTAGTCCCTTTTAATCCAGAAAAAATTAAAAATGCCATCTATCGGGCTGCTGAAGCTGTAGGACTCAAGGACTTTTCGCTAGCAGAGAAATCTTCTCGGGAAGTGATAAAAGAAGTTGAAAAAAAATTTGAAAATAAAATTCCTGAAGTAGAGGAGATACAAGACATTGTAGAAAAAACTTTAATCAAAAATGGTTTAGCAGAGGTAGCCAAAGCATATATTTTATATCGGGAAAAAAGAAGGGAATTAAGAGAAGTAAAAAGTTTTTTGGGTGTAAAAGACGACCTCAAGCTTTCGGTTAACTCTCTTCAAGTCCTGAAGAAACGATACCTCTTAAAGAATGAAAAGGATGAAATCATAGAAACTCCCAAGGAGATGCTGGAAAGAGTAGCTCAAGCAATTGCTTCAGTCGAGGAAACCTACGGTGAAGACCCTGAAGCAGCCTACACAAAATTCTTTGAAATTATGAAAAATCTGGAATTTCTACCGAACTCTCCCACCTTAATGAATGCCGGAACGGAGATAGGTCAACTCTCTGCTTGTTTTGTTATACCCGTCGATGATTCTTTAGAAGGTATCTTTAACGCTGTTAAATACATGGCTCTTATTCAAAAATCAGGGGGTGGAACAGGATTTTCCTTTTCACGTCTTCGCCCTGCAGGTGACCTGGTGAAAAGCACCATGGGTATTGCTTCAGGTCCTGTTTCCTTTATGCGTGTTTTTGATGTGACCACAGATGTGATAAAGCAGGGAGGCAAGAGGAGAGGAGCAAATATGGGAATTCTCCGAGTTGACCACCCTGATATCTTTGAGTTCATCACAGCGAAGAGAGAAGAGGGAAATCTAGCAAACTTCAATATCTCTGTCGCAGTCACAGATGAATTTATGGAAGCAGTAAAGAAGGACGAAACTTATCCCCTTATAAACCCGAGAAACAAAAAGAAAGTAAAGGAAGTTAAAGCCAGAGCTGTTTTTGATTTGATTGTAGCTAATGCCTGGCGGACAGGAGATCCAGGACTGGTCTTCATCGACGAGGTTAACAGAAAAAATCCCACCCCGCACCTAGGAAAGATTGAAAGTACAAATCCCTGTATAGTTGGTGAGACCTTAATCCCCACCGAGTTTGGCCTGTTAAAAATGAAAGAGTTGGTTAAGCAGTTTGAAAAAGGAGAAATCATAAAAATAGCAGTAGACCCTCGAATGGTTAAAAAAACAAGTCTTTTAAAGGAGGGCACCTATGACGTTTCTCTAACCTCAGAGGAAAGCAACAGCTGCTATCTTTTACCAATTTCCCGAGCTTTGTATTCAGGAAAAAAAGAAACTTTAAAGATAACTACCCTTTCCGGTTACGAATTAGTTTGCACCCCTGAACATCGCATCATGACAGATAAAGGATGGGTAGAAGCTCGCAATTTAAAGCCTGGTCTTCACAAGATTCTCATTCAATCCAAAGAGGGATTTTTTAATTCAAATCATCTCCTCCCCTTCAAAACACCCACAGAGTTTAAAGGAAAAAATGGCCGCACTTACAAGTATAATTTTCCCAAAGAATGGAGCTATGAACTGGGGCTGGTGCTGGGCTGGCTTATTGGTGATGGCTGGCTACGCTCAGGAAATAAAAACTGCCGTGTTGGCTTTTCATTTGGAAAAGACGATTATGAAATTCTAAATCTCTTAAAACCCATCCTCAACAAATGGTATGGTCGACCCATCAAGGAAGTGCAACGCTCCAACGGTGTTTATCACCTTTCCTATCACAGCAAATTTTTTGTTGAGTTCTTCGAAAAGCTAGGCGTAAAATCCCGGCGTGCTGAAGAAAAAGAAGTTCCCGAGAGCATATTTACTTCTCCTCGCAATGCAATTACAGGTTTTCTTCAATCATTGTTTACTGCCGATGGAACTGTAAATTACCGTCACAACGTAAATTGCTACATTCGGCTCACTTCAAAATCACTGAAGCTCCTCAAAGATGTTCAACTTCTACTGCTCAATTTTGGAATTAAATCCAAAATTTATAATAGGTCTCGCCCGCCTCGAAAATCTTTTAAATACACTACCATCAAAGGAGAAAATAAGACTTATACGAGCGACGGAATTCTATTCGAACTTAACATCTCACGCTCATCAGCTTATATCTTCTTAGAAAAGATTGGATTTTTAGGCAACAAACATAGCGATACTATAAAAAAATTCTATGAAAAGGGGTTCTACAAAGATAACTTTTATGAACTCGTAAAACAGATTGTTCCTAATGGAAAAAGAGAGGTCTTTGACTTAACTGAACCCCTCACTCACTCTTTTATCGCAAATGGAATTATTATTTCAAATTGTGGTGAACAGCCTCTTTTGCCTTTTGAATCCTGCAATCTGGGTTCAATAAACCTCTCGAAAATGGTGAAAAACAGAAAAATTGACTGGGAGCGGTTGAGAGAAGTAACGGAAGTAGCTGTTCACTTTTTAGACAACGTTATCGATGCTAATAAATTTCCACTTCCCCAAATTGAAGAAGTCACAAAAAAGAACAGGAAAATTGGCTTGGGAGTAATGGGCTTTGCGGAAATGCTCATTTTATTGGGAATTCCCTACGATTCCGAAGAGGCACTAGAGCTAGCAGAAAAAATAATGAAATTTATAAACCAAGCTGCTCACCAAAAATCACAGGAAATAGCGAAAAGGCGAGGTTCATTTCCCGCTTTTAAAGGAAGTATCTGGGAAAAAGAGGGCTATGAAGGCATGCGCAATGCTACTTGCACAACGGTAGCTCCAACGGGAACAATTAGCATCATTGCAGGTACTTCAAGTGGTATTGAACCCTTATTTGCCATCTCCTTTGTGCGAGACGTTCTCGAAGGAACGAAACTTCTCGAAGTTAATCCCATATTTGAAAGAGTGGCGAAAGAAAATGGATTTTACTCCCGCGAATTAATGATGGATATTGCAAAATCAGGTTCAATTGCAAAAAGAGAGGAAATTCCAGAAAAAATAAGAAAAGTTTTTAGAACAGCTCTGGACATTAGTCCTGAGTGGCATGTCAAAATGCAAGCCGCTTTTCAAAAATACACTGATAATGCTGTTTCAAAAACTGTCAACCTTCCTCCCGATGCCACTCCTGAAGATGTAAGGCGGATATACATGCTTGCATATGAGCTTAAATGCAAAGGGATTACAGTTTACCGATATGGAAGTAAAAAAGAGCAGGTTCTTTACCTCGGAAATTTAATAGGAGAAGAAAAGCTGGTCTCCGCTGAATCTGAATATTCTGGCGGCTGCCCCGCTACATCCTGTCCCTTCTAGCCCTGCTACAATAATCAAGCACCAAATACCAAATTTCAAAAATCAAACCAGTGACTCAGGCTTCAGCTCATCCTTCAGCTCTAAAAGTTGAACATGTGAAATTTTTCCATTAACATTAGAAAAGGTGAATAATAAATGATACACGGGGCATTGGGACAACTGTGGGCTTTTACTACTTTTCTTTCTT
>MTNE01000157.1 GCA_002011355.1 Thermoplasmatales archaeon JdFR-43
GAAATAAGAATAATGATTGCAAAGAAGCTATTTGGAGAAAATGTTGATTGAAATAATCATAACAATAGCTACAATAGCCATTGTGGCAAAATTCCTGCCTTCTTTTATTTTATTATCCAGATTTGCCTATCCAAATGCAAAATTCAGTGCAATACCATATCCATATATTAAAGAAAGAGAACTATCAAGGCTTCTCGAATTGAAAAGTCTGGAAGAATTTAAGAATAATGTAGTGAGCAGAGATTTCATAATTGAAGGAGAAGATGCCAATGAAGTTCAAAAGAGCATTGACAAGGCTTTGGCGAAAATAATAACAATGGCAAAAAGTGATTCTCCACGGAAAGTTAGAAAGTTTTATGATGTATATCTGGAGAAACTGGATGTAGATTCAATTAAAAAAGCAGTGAGGAACATTGTTGAAGAAAAAGAACTTGAGGAATACATTGCCTTCAGCGAGGAAGGAAAGAAATTGTTGCATGATTTAAAAGGGGTGGAAAAGGAGGAGGCAGAAAAAATTCTGCAGCAATATGGCTATGAAATAAACTTTGAAATGTCAATTGAAGAAATTGAGAAGGAAATAGATAGAAAAATGATGGAAAAATTGCTTGAAGTTAAATTGCCCAATTCCTGCAAAAAAGCGAGAGATAAATTTGTCAAAATATTGATTGATGTTATGAATATAAAGGCAATACTAAGAGGAAAATATTATGGACTGAAAAACATAGAGAAGATTTTAATCTACAATGGATGGGAAATATCAGAATGGCAGATGAAGGAGTTGCTGAAAATAGATTCTATCGCAGAGATAATTTCAATGCTTGAAGGTACATCTTACATGCCTTTCTTAAGGCAGGCTATAGTTGATTTTGAGAAGGAAGGAGTTGTTGCTTTAGAAAGAGCTTTAGATAAATATATCATAAAAGCTGCCAGAGAAATTGCAAATGAAAATCCTCTCGGCTTGGGACCGGGGATAAGATTTATAGTAGAAAAGGAATATGAAGCAAGGAATTTAAAGGCAATTGCAAAAGCAATTGCTGAAGAAATGCAGGAGGAGGCATGGAAAGTGCTGGTGGTTGAATGAAAATAGCTTTAATAGGAGATGAGGATACAATTGCATTGTTTAAATTAGCTGGCGTTAACATATGTTATAATAGTGAGGAAAAATTTAACGAAGCTATAAATGATGAAAGCATTGCCATCCTGCTTATAACAGATGAATATGCTGAAAAATTGAGAAATAAAATAATTCAGCATCGTTTAATGAAAGAAATGCCAATCATTATTGAGATTCCTGGAAAAAGGAAGATGGAGAGAGAGGATACAATTAAAAAGCTTATTGTGAGGGCAATAGGAGTTGAGGTGGAATAAATGAAAGGAAAAATAGTTAGTGTGGCTGGGCCTGTTGTTAAGGCAAAGGGAATGAAAGGAGCAAAGATGTACGATTTAGTTAAAGTAGGCGAGGAAGAACTCATCGGAGAAATTATAGAATTGAAAGAAGATGTGGCAACCATTCAGGTATATGAGGATACCACCGGCTTAAAGCCGGGGGAGCCCGTTATCAATACTGGTATGCCTCTCGCCGTTGAATTAGGACCAGGATTACTTGCTTCCATTTATGATGGTATACAAAGGCCCTTGCCCAAAATTATGGAAAAAGCCGGAGAATTTATAACTAGAGGAATGGAAGTTGAAGCTGTGAATAGGAGGAAAAAATGGGAATTTGTTCCAGTTGTTAAGGAAAAAGAGAAAGTTAAAGCAGGAGATGTTATCGGCGTAGTTAAGGAAACTCCTATCATTGAGCATCGCGTAATGGTTCCTCCTGATATTGAAGAAGGAGTTGTTGAAAGCATAGAGGAAGGAAAGTTTAGGGTTGAAGATGTTATTGCAACGATAAAAACAAAAGATGGAAAGAAGGAGCTTACAATGCTGCAAAAATGGCCAGTTAGAAAACAACGCCCGTTTAAAGAAAAGTTGCCGCCAACAATTCCATTGATAACTGGGCAGCGTGTCTTCGATACCTTTTTCCCGATGGCAAAAGGAGGTACAGGCGCCATACCGGGAGGCTTTGGAACAGGAAAAACTGTCTCGCAACATCAGCTGGCAAGATGGAGTGATGCAGATATTGTTGTTTATATTGGATGCGGAGAGCGTGGCAATGAAATGACCGAAGTGCTAAGAGACTTTCCAAAGTTAAAAGATCCGAAGACTGGCCATCCATTAATGGAGAGAACTATACTCATTGCCAATACATCAAACATGCCTGTAGCTGCAAGAGAAGCTTCAATTTATACTGGTATTACATTGGCAGAATATTATAGAGATATGGGATATGATGTTGCTTTAATGGCAGATTCAACAAGCAGATGGGCTGAAGCTTTAAGAGAAATATCTGGAAGACTTGAGGAAATGCCAGGCGAAGAAGGATATCCTGCTTATCTTGCATCACGCCTCGCAGAATTTTATGAGAGAGCTGGAAGAGTAAAGGTATTGGGAAGCAAGGATAAGGAAGGTTCAATTTCAATAGTTGGAGCTGTTTCTCCTCCTGGAGGAGATTTCTCTGAGCCGGTAACACAAAATACGTTGAGAATAGTAAAGGTGTTTTGGGCTTTAGATTCTGATTTGGCGGATCGTCGCCACTTCCCGGCTGTAAACTGGCTCCGCTCCTATTCTTTATATCTAGACAGAGTTAAGGAGTGGTGGGAAAAGAATATTGGCAAAGACTGGCTCAATTTAAGGAATGAAGCAATGGCTTTGTTGCAGAAGGAAGATGAGTTACAGGAAATAATAAGGCTTGTCGGTCCAGATGCTTTGCCACCTTTGGATAGAGTTGTTTTAGAAGGAGCACGCATAATAAGAGAGGATTTCCTGCAGCAGAATGCATATCATGAAGTCGATACATATTGCCCACACAAAAAGCAGTATGAAATGTTGCGAATAATGCTCAAATTCTACCATTTAATGAGAGAAGCGGTTGAAAAAGGAGTTGATTTTGAAAAGTTAAAGGAATTGAAGAGCAAGGAGGCAATAGCAAGAATGGCTACCACGCCCAATGAAGAATGGGAAGAAAGATTTAAGCAAATAGAAAAGGAAATGGAAGAGGAGATAAAGNGGTTGATGAGGGGATAAAAATGGAAGGAATAAAATACTCTACGGTATCTGAAATTGCTGGCCCGCTTATTATTGTTGAAGGAATAAAGGAAGTGGGTTATGGAGAGATTGTTAAAATTGAGTCACATGGCGAAGAAAGAATGGGGCAAGTTTTGGAGGCAGCTGAAGGAAAAGCTGTCATACANGTTTTTGANGGTACACGNGGCCTTGACACAAAAGCNACAAGCGTTGTCTTTACTGGCAAACCAATGGAAATAGGCGTTTCAACAGAAATGCTTGGCAGAATTTTTGATGGGAAAGGAATGCCAATAGATGGAGCTCCTTCACCAATTCCAGAAGATATAAGAAATGTCAATGGCTTTCCAATGAATCCATCTGCCAGAGAATATCCACGCGANCCCATACAGACGGGCATCTCTACCATAGATGGAATGAATACTTTGGTTAGAGGACAAAAATTGCCAATTTTCAGCGGTGCTGGTCTGCCCCATAATGAATTAGCTGCTCAAATAGCAAGACAGGCAAAGGTGACAGGACAGGAAGAAGAATTTGCTGTCATATTTTGTGCAATGGGAATTACAGCTGAAGAAGCAGACTTTTTCATGAAAGATTTTGANGAGACGGGAGCGATAGAGAGGAGCGTGTTATTTTTAAATCTGGCAAACAGCCCTGTTATTGAGCGCCTTATAGCGCCTAAGGTTGCCTTAACAACTGCAGAGTATCTCGCCTTTGATAAAGGAATGCATGTTTTGGTTATTCTTACAGACATGACTAACTATGCTGAAGCATTGAGAGAAATTTCAGCAGCTCGTGAAGAAGTGCCTGGCAGGCGTGGCTATCCTGGATACATGTATACTGACTTAGCCCAAATTTATGAAAGGGCGGGAAGAATACAGGGCAAGAAAGGAACAATAACACAGATTCCCATACTAACAATGCCAGATGATGATATCACTCATCCAATTCCAGATTTAACTGGCTATATTACTGAAGGACAGATTGTTTTGTCCAGAGAATTGCATCACAAAGGGATATATCCTCCTGTAGCAGTTTTGCCATCATTATCGAGGTTAATGGCAGAGGGAATAGGAGAAGGGAGGACAAGAGAAGATCACCATCAGCTTTCCAACCAGCTATATGCTGCATATGCAGAAGGATGCGATCTACGCGACTTGGTAGCTGTTGTTGGCGAGGAAGCTTTAACAGAGAGGGATAAAAAATTCTTGGAGTTTGCAGATGAGTTCGAGCAGCGCTTTGTCAAGCAGGGCAAGGATGAAGACAGAACATTTGAAGAAACCCTAGATTTAGGATGGGAACTTCTTTCAATGCTNCCGAAGGCTGAGTTGAAGAAGATTGATGATAAGTATATAGCTAAATATTATCGGGGCTAAAATGGCAAAGGAGATAATAGAAGGGGTTACTCCAACAAGAATGGAACTGCTGCAGATAAGGAAAAGGAAGGCGTTAGCTGTAAAAGGGCATCAGTTGCTTTCTGAAAAAAGAGATGCTTTGGTTTCTTCTTTCTTTGATTTGATAAAGAAAAGGAAAGAGAAAAGAAAAGAAATGGAGGAAAAGTTACAGGAAGCATACAAATCATTGATTGTGGCAGAGATGATAATGGGAGAGGAAAGGCTTCGTTATATTGCAGATAAGATGGCAAGAGAAAGAGAGGTTAATGTGAGTAAGAAAAATATAATGGGCGTTGCTATCCCAAAATTTGAGATTGAGGAGGCAGAAATGCCAGAATACAGCGTGCTTTCAACATGTGCAGAGTTTGATGAGGCAGTGAAAAAAGCTAATGAGGCATTAGAAAAATTGATAGAAGTGGCTGAGATAGAAGGAAGTGTGCAAATGCTGGCAAAAGAAATAGAAAAAACAAAGCGTAGGGTTAATGCTTTGGAATACATTTTCATTCCCCGCCTTCTTAATACTATCACATACATAGAAAGACAGCTTGAAGAAAGAGAAAGAGAAGATTTCTTCAGAAGGAAAAGAATAAAAGCGTTGCTTGAGAGACATGAAGATTGAAGAAGATGCAATATTAGGCGAGTTTTTCGACACTCCAGAAAAGAAGGCAAAATGGATGAAGAGAATAGTTTATATTTATTTGCTGTGGATTATATTTTTAATCATAGGAGTTGCGATGATGCTACTCTATATGATAAAATGAGAGATTACATCTTTGTTCCATATGCAATTTCCTTTTTCTTCCTATTTTTCATTCTAACATTCATATATTTAGGTTAAAGTTTCCACTTCATATTCTATTCTCTTCACATGCATTTTAGCCCATGAAAAAGCAATAAGTGCTGCGATAGTATTTCCCACAACTATTCCCATCCATACCCCTTTTAGGCCGAGATGCATGCTAAACGCAAAAAGATATGCCATTGGCACCGTCAACACTATGGTTCTCAAAATTGTGACAGCCAGCGAATTCATTCCTTTTCCAATTCCCTGAAACATTGCCGATGAAAACATACCAAATGTTGCAAAAGGATAGAAGAGAGTGATTATTTTAAGAAAAGTGGTTAAATCATCGGCTATGCGGGCTGCATTTTGAGAATGGGTAAATAGCATTGTTATCCAAGGAGCGAAAACATATGTAAATATTGCCACTGTTGTTCCTATTACAAATCCAAGTTTAATTGCATACATGTAAGAAGTATTTAACTTTTCAACATCTCTTGCTCCATATGCAGCTCCTGTAACAGCTGTCACAGCAGTTGCAATGCCAAGTAAAGGCAACATACCAATCATTACAACTCTCCACCCTGTTGTGAAAACAGCTACACCATCTGTGCCTCCTGCTTTTACTACAATGACATTGAGGGCGAGAATTGAAAGAGACATCGAAAGTTGAATAACCGAGGCAGGCACTCCAACCTTCAAAATTTCCTTCATTATTTGCCAGTTGAAGGCAAAATCGTTGAAATGGATGGAAACGTAGGTATCTCTCTTAAAAAATAGCCAGTAAGAAAGGAGAATGGATGAAGTAATAATTGAAATAAGAGTTGCCCATGCTGCTCCAGCCACTCCCAAGCGGAGAGTGTAAATAAAAATGGGATCCAGTACGATGTTAAGGGCTGAGCCCAGAAGCAATGCATACATGGCTCGTTTTGTATCTCCTTCTCCTCTTAAAATTCCATTGGCTATGCTTGAGAAGAAGATGAAAATTGAGCCAGCAAACAGTATTCTTGCATATGCGGTTGCCATTTTTGTTACTTCCCCTGCACCCATTATAGCGAAGAGCTCATCAATAAATATGAGGAAGGGCAGGCTAATAGCTATAGCCACAATAATTCCAATAATTAAAGAGTGTATGGCCACGCTATCAGCATCTCTTTTANTTCTACTGCCAATTTTCCTTGAAATTGCAGAACTTGCTCCAACACTTATTCCAGTTGCAAGAGCCATTAAAAGAAAGAAGAATGGAAAGAAGAAACCGACTGCGGCAAGAGCATCTGCTCCTAAGCCTGAAACCCATATTGCATCCACAATATTATANACCATTTGAGCTGACAAGCCAACAATCATTGGCAGGGCCAGCTTCCTTATTGCTTTTTTTGGATTACCTAAAAGAATTTTCACTCCTTCCGTTATATGCTCCATTTCATCGCTTCCTTTATGAAAAAGCATCATTAAAATGTTATGGATATGGCTGACGCTATCAGAAAATCGTAGCATCGTGTAATGAGCTGATAACTGACAAAAAAACCATCTATTCATTTTTAAAACCAAATAGCTAATTTTGAAATTTAGATAAGGATATAAATTCCATGGCAATATAACAAAATGAAAATTTGCATCGTATATGAATCAAAATATGGAAATGGAAAGAAATGTGTAGAATATTTACAGAGCATAATTAAAGCAAAAGGGCATGATGTGAAAACTTTTTCCATTCGCAACATAAAGCCAAATTTATTGCNAGAAGCAGATTCTTATATTTTTAGCTCTCCAACACATATAGGAAGTATTCCATGGAAAATGAAGAGATTTTTGAAGAAAATAAAGCCAAAAGAAGGAGTAAAATATGCTCTCATG
>MTNE01000173.1 GCA_002011355.1 Thermoplasmatales archaeon JdFR-43
ATATGGAGGTAGAAGGCAAAAATTTGCTCATTCTGGACGATATTATATCAACAGGAGGAACAATGAGGAAAGCAATAGAAATGCTTCGTGAGCAAAAAGCANCCAACATATACGCAGCGTGNATACATGGTTTATTCATAGGAAACGCAGATGAAAGAATTTTACAGGCTGGCTGTAAAGAACTGGTGGCAACAGATACAATTGAAACTGCTTATAGTAAAGTAAGCGTNGCAAGAGAAATAGCCAAGCTGCTTTGATTACAGGTCTTTTTTGGTGAATATGTAGTATGCAAGCACAAGCGAGATAATTATCCAGGAAAGTAGTATGAGGAGAGTTACAGGCGTGGTGTAAAATGATGGGTATCTGGTAAGATGAGTGCTTATAGGTGTAACATTTATGGACACCAAAACTGAGAAAGCAGAAATTGGATTTATTATGGACGCAATATAATACCATGTGGGCGCCATCCAGTTTTCATTCATCATCGCTGAAAGCCCATATTTTGCAATCAAAATACCAGATAGAATGGTGCCCCATATCATTGTGAAGAGAAACCATAAAAAGATGGCTCCTCCTAGAGATGTGGAACGTTTTTTGAATATACAAGAGAAAAGCATTGAAATTGAAATGAATACCAAGCCAAGAAGTATTGATGCAAATATGAATGTGAAATAATCGCCCCACTGCACCCCCTTTACATTTATGCCTATCACTATTCCTGCTACTCCAAATCCAGCAATGTTTGCAATAGCCAAGACAGCACCTAACCCTAAAAATTTGCCTATTAATATCTCCACCCTACTAACTGGATAAGAAAGGAGCAGAGCTAAGGAACCTTTTTCTTTTTCTCCAGCAATTGTTGCGTATCCTAACATTAAGCCAATTATTGGAACTAAAATTTGAACAAGCGCAATCATTCCACCGATGGTTGTATCCAAATCCTTCCAGCCAGCACTGCCCATTGAACCGAAATAAGAAATTACAAGAGTAAGTATCATAAAGATAGCTGAAACAGCAATTAGCCACTTATTTCGCCAATTGTCCATGATTTCCTTTTTTGCTATTGTTATAATTTCATTCATCTTCCCTCACCATCTTTATAAATATTTCTTCCAGAGTTGGCTCTACTGTTTTGAAATCAATTATTTTTACTCCTGCCTCCTCAATGGCATTAATAATTGCAAGTTTTGCACTTGGTGGACATGAAATTTCCAGAATGTTGCCGTCAATTTTCACATCCTTTACTGATTTTATTTCTTTTACCAAATTAACAATACGACTTGAAGGGCGCTGCAGTTCTACCCTCAATTTCGGCTGGATTTCTAGTTTTTTGCTTAAATTCTCTACAGTATCTATTGCAATAATCTTTCCTTTATTCATTATCGCTACTCTATGACTTAACTCCTGCACTTCCGAAAGAATATGGGAAGAAAGCAGGATTGTTACTCCTCTTTCATTCAATTCTTTTATTTTCTTTCTCACTTCATATGCTCCAACAGCATCCAAGCCAGTGGTNGGCTCATCCAAGATCAGCAGCTCNGGCTTTCCAAGCAGGCATTGCGCCAAGCCCAATCTTTGTAACATGCCTTTTGAGAAACCTCCTACCTTCCTGTTTGCATCTTTTTCCAAGCCAACCTCTTTCAACAATTTCATTAAATCCGCATCTTTTATTCNCTTTAACTCCGCAAAGAACTGTAAAGTCTGCAATGCTGTAAGATTATCATAAAATGCAACACTTTCTGGCAAATATCCTATTTTCTTCTTAATTTCTTTTCCCCTTGCAACAACATTCATTCCGTCTATGCTAATTTCTCCTTCATAATTAATTAATCCTAAAATTGCCTTTATTGTTGTCGTCTTACCTGCTCCATTAGGGCCAAGTAAGGCAAAAATTTCTCCTTTTTCAACTTTAAAAGATATTTCATCTACTGCAACAACACCATCATATTCTTTTCTCAAACCCATTACTTCAATCATTTGTCTGCAAATTCCTTCGCCATATAATTATTTTTTCTTTTTCTCAGCGTTTCCAATATCGGTAAATCTTTATCCAGTATATCCCATATTATTCCCTTTGGCTTTTCATATACTTTTTCTGTTTCAATAACTCTTGTGGGTGTAATGATAAAATCAACTGGAANATCATGTTCTTTCATCGGTATCTCNTCATTTATCACCTGTATGTCATGGACTGTTGTTACAACTGGTGTTGTCTCGTCAACGATACCAACTTCTCTTGCAATTGCATACTCTATATCGCTATAGCCACCTCCCTTTCCAACNCTTGCTCCTCTCTTATTTACTGCAACACTCCCTGCCACTATNAAATCAATCTTTTTCATTTCCCATGGATAAACCGGCTTGCCATATCTAAAAGCACCTTTTATTGTACTTGCTACATTTGCAAGCACNCTACCTTTCAACTCAATAAAACATCTCTCCTTTCTTAAGCGAGGAACAGCCATATAAATTGTTTTCCCTTCCTGCAAAGCTCTCTGCCTTACAAATTTTTGGGGACTATCTGGATTGCATTTTATTGCTTTAGCTCTCTGCCAGATTTCAAGCAATGCAAGCCTTTCAGCTGCTTTATCAGCATTTACAAAATTAGGTATTCTTCCATATGGAAGGGGAAATGTAGCTATTCCTTTCTCCTCCATCTCCTTCCATATTCTCTCCCTTATTTCCTGCTTACCCATGATGAAAAAAACAAATCTGCATAAAAACTATAAGCCATATCCGTGTAAACTGAGACTGCCAAAAGTTATCATCAAATTTGCTACTATGAGAAGCGAGCAGCAAACAAGCAGCAAAAGGGAAATTTTCTTTCTTTTTTCATAAAGTAGAACTGACATACACACAAAAATAAAAATGAGAAGCGTGACTGTTTCTTTTGGATCCCAGCTCCAGTATGCTCCCCATGCAATTTCAGCCCAGATCATCCCCGTTACTAAGCCAGCCAAATTGAAGAACCATGCAAGATACAGGGCTTTTCTTGTGAATTTAATTGTTGTACTATNTCTATATTCAAGCAACATAAAAATGAGAGACAATAGAATGAAGATATATCCTAAAATTGAAAGAGGAGGATGAATATATATCATTATTGATTCTGCATGATTCATTTTCTCAGCACATTCCTTATAAATGCGAAATCGGTGCCAATCAATATGGTATGAACTATGCAGAGTACCAATGAAATCCATGAATAAATTATGTGCATTTTTCTCCATCTATCTGCGCCTATCNTTCTAATTATTGACTTCATAAAGGTTCCATTTATGCTGATTGCTAGCAAAGATAGTGCAGAAAGATCGCCAAGGACTATTTTTGGGTCCCAAAAATAATTGCTATAGGGTCCGATGAGAAGGATGGCACCATGTATCAAGGATAAAATCAATAATGCCCATGAAATTATACAGTGCATTCTGATTCTTTTTCTGGCACCCATTTTTGAATTCAAAAAATGCTTCAATTTATTGCTTACCCCTCCAAATAATATCGAAATTATGAGTAATGCAAGTGAAGCAATTCCAGTATATCTACCAACTAAAGAATATGGGTTGCCACCTGCTTTGGATNGGGGATTGTATAATACAAGAAGTTTAATTTCCTTCTGTTCTCCATTTTCTCTCCAGTAAACGCTTACATTTGCATTTATTTTCTGATTTGTTTTCGCTTCAAAAAATAGTGTTATATTTTCTCCAGCAGATAGTGTGGGCACATAATCCGGCTTCACCTGTATAAAATTCGGCGTATTTATCACCAAATCCTCGATTTNCCTGTTTATATGCANCACCACTTCTCCTTCGCCATTTTCATCCATAACTACAGTCCAAGAGGATGGCTCCACAGCTGGCTTTTGGGGTTTATCATTATCGCTGGATATTGAAACTGTTACATCATAGGAAAAGGAATCATAAAATTCTGAATCTTTGTGAGGATTATGAGCATATAAGTTAAAGACAAGGGTATCTGTGCCATTTTCAATTCCTCTAACTGTCCAGCTAAAAACAATTTTGCTGCCAGGATATAAATCATGCATTTCCTGCTCGGAATTTTGGATATTTACTAGTCCGTTTTTGCTTTCCAGTCTAACCTGCAGCAGGTCTATTTTATAAAACTGAGTTTTTCCATTCCCTGTAATCTCGACAGCAATCTTTACATAAGTTGGCTCTTCATTTATTGTTTCTGGAAGTGTGGATAGAGTATCATCTGGCAGAAGATTACAATATTCATAAAATAATCGGTGGCATTCCTTGCAGGGGTTATTGGATGTTATCAACCCGGAGGCTACAGCAAAAGATGTGATAATAAGCATGCTGGCAAAAATAATAATGTTGATTCTCTTTTCTTTATGCTTCTTGCTCTGTGATTTCATTATATTGGGCATGCAACAGCAGATAAAAAGGTTTATGAATTATGTATCCCAAAACTGGCGGGTTCTTGCATATGTTATCTCCGCCTTCAAAATTTCTTTCAACAGTTCTTTACCATCCTTCTGCATGGCTAAAATACGGGAGGCTGTATCTGGTCCGACGCCATAGCCAGCTAAAACAAGTATCGCCTTTTTTCCATATGCCGCCACCAACGAAGCATTTTTCATCATCCACTTTTTATCTTTATCCATATCCTTCTTAACGACTGCAAGCATTGATGAGGAACATTTGGGACATTTAACAGGAGCTCTATAAACACGGGTTTCCATTCTATTGTTGCAGTTCATACAGATTATTTTTACTCTTGTTTCCTCCAGTCTTCTTTTCAATGCTTCCAATGTTGCTAANTCAATGCCGAAAGGCTTCAAAAATTCCTGCCTTGCTTTCTCTCCTTCCAATGATATAGGCGAGAGTGGCTGAATCTCAATTTTTATATCTCCATTTCTTATCATTTTTAATGCTTTGACTGTATTTTCAATATCCATTCTGTCCCATATTGCTTTTTCAATAACTTCCTCCATAAAAGGTGTTCTATCAAAAACTTCCATCAATCTTTCAACAGAAAATCTGTCATAGTCGGCATCTTTTTCCAGTATACCGAATTTTCTCGCAACTTTCACTACTTCCCATTTTATAAAGGAGGATTTTTTTAGAATGATGCGAAGCAACGGCTCAACCGTCTTTGGCTCTATGCTGAGNAANATATCTTTCACCAATTCCGCACTAANAGAAGAAGGAACTTTAAAATATATTCTGTAGGCATCGCTTCCCATGGCCACACTTTCTCCTATCCTCTGAGCGAGTAAAGAAGCGATCAATTTGCTTAAAGTTTCATTCACTTTTGTTCCAAAATGAGTGTTTATGTAAATAACATTTCTTCCGTATTCAATTGTAATCAATTTATCGCATGGCAGTTTAAATTTCCCGCCAAGCTGCTCATTTATTTCTTCTTTAATTNTAGCATCTTTTATTTTTCCCTCTGCCACCATTCTGCGAAACTTTCCTACTTCCCTTGCCACTTCAAATGGCACAGGAATTTCCTCTCCAATCCAATCTGGCACGATATATGTTTTTGATGCAGGGGAAACATATATTGCCTCATCTTTCTTTACTACTTCCCATGCTCTCCCCTTCATTATAAATCTGGCACCCACTTCACAATAACTGCTTACAAAACTTTCGTCAAGTTTTCCGATTTTTTTGTTGGAAGAAATATCTATGACTTCGTAACTCTTTTCATCTGGAATCATTGAAATGTTGTCTATGAAATATAAAGTGGATTTTCTCTTTCTCTCCACCTTTCCATTATTCAACCATATTGTGCCCTGTTTGTACAGCTGCTCCAGAACTTCATAAAATTTCTCTCTTTTTAATTCATTGAAAGGATATGCTCTCCTGATTATCTCATAAATTTTTTCTGCATCTATGCTTCCATATTCTACTGCCATTGATATGATTTGATTTGCCAAAACTGCGAGGGGATTTTTCCTTATTTTTATCCTTTCTATTTCATGCTTTAACGCCTTCTTTGCTATTACCAGAGCTTCAGCATATTCTTCAGCATTTATTGCAAGAATTTTTCCTTTAGAAATTCTGCCCACTTTATGTCCACTTCTCCCAACCCTTTGAACAAGCCTTGTAACCTGGCGGGGCGAGTTATATTGCAGAACAAAATCTGCATGTCCTATATCTATTCCTAATTCGAGCGAGGAAGTGCAGATCAGAGCTTTTATCTCACCATTCTTAAATTTCTCCTCTGCCTCTATTCTTGCTTCTTTTGATAAAGAGCCGTGATGAACTTCTATATCTGCCTTTATTTCTCTTAGTCTAGCTGCAAGGATTTCAGCAGCGTCTCTCGTATTTACAAAAAATAGGGTTGCTTCATGTTCATCGATGATTTCCTTTATTCTCCTCAGCAATGCAGCTGATTTTGCATCCAGCTCCAGCTTTTCAGCCAGCTCATAATCTTCTTTTTTTATTTCTGGATTTTCAACCTCTATTTCCATTTTCTTTTCTTCCATTGCATTTATTATTTCCACTTCTCTCTGCCCACCCAAAAATCTTGCTATCTCTTCCGGATTTCCAACTGTAGCTGATAACCCTATTCTCTGAAAATCTCCAGCCAGCTCATAAAGCCTTTCCAATGCAACTGCAAGCTGAGCACCTCTCTCATCCTCTGCCAGCTCATGAATTTCATCTACAACAACCCATTTCACATTTTTCAATGACTGCCTCAATCTCTTTCCTGTGAATAAGATTTGCAGCGTTTCTGGCGTTGTAATTAGCATATCCGGCGGCTTTATCGCCTGCTTCCTTCTTTCTTTTTCAGGCGTATCGCCATGGCGAACAGCAATTTTTATTCCTAACTCTTTTCCCCAGTAAAAGGTGCGACGCAGCATATCACGATTTAAAGCCCTCAGCGGAGTAATATAGATAATGCT
>MTNE01000062.1 GCA_002011355.1 Thermoplasmatales archaeon JdFR-43
CCTGGTATTATCTATTTAGTTAAATAACAACCACAACCCTCTTCCTTTTATTTTCTTATTCTCCGCAGGGTAGCAGCATTAATTACGGAAAATCTATCTTTTACACCAAAATCTTCATATAGCTGTCTAGTCAAGGAACCCTCTGGATAATTGGTTTTTTCTTGTATCATTATTAACTCTGTTGTAACAAGCATGAATTCAACAGTAAATTCCCCTACTTCATCTAATTCTTTAAAAGGTTCAACATCTTCTATTTTGAATCGCTGAAGTTTTGGAGGATAATAGTTAATAGGCTCGAGTTTATCAAAAAGTGCAAGTAAATGATCTCTCAATTTCATCGTTAAATCTGAGTGATAGGCATGTTTTACATACATTTCTACTATAAGATGAATATGTTTAGGGGTCCTCACATTTTTTCCAGGTTCCTTATAAAGCACTCTAAAATCATAAGGGGATTCAGGTTTTGTGCCAGGAACTGTTCCTATTATAACCCCTTTCTTNGTCTTATAGATAACATCCTGTATTTTCGTCATCCTTTGTGATAATACATAAATATCTATGAAGATAGTTTAAGAATAGTTTATAAATAATTATTTTTTTATTTAACTAACCTTTAACAAAGTTATAACTTANGTTATTAAAACTTAGTTATAAGATTTTATAACTAAATTAAAACCAATAGGCAACATTATATCATAATGCCCAACTGGGAACTCATCAGTTTCGTCCTAGCAAGTGAAATGAGATTCAAAATATTGGTTAGCTTAAATAACAAGGTTCAGACTCCAACCGAACTAAAAAGAAATTTTAATGTTCCCATTTCAAGGATTAGTGCTGTTTTAAAGGAATTAACTGACAAAGGTCTTGTTGAAAATTTAACTCCTGAAAGAAGGAAGAGTAAAATATACTCGATAACCAAATTGGGAAAAAGTGTATTGAATGAAATACACAACCTGACGAAGAGTGGTGAATAAAAGTGAATAAAAATATAGAGAATAAACAAAAAAAATATATTGAAATGCAAGAAATTACTGAGGAGGACTATAAAGAATTTATAAAAGAGCACAAGGAAATAGTTATAGAGGATAGAATAGGAGGAAAACCTGTTAGAATAAAAATCGGTGAAAAAAAGAAAATAAAGAAGTTCCAACCAGATAACTTCGAATTAGAAGCAACAAATGTATGGTCTTTCCCTCACAGAGGGAATTGGGCAACACATAAAGGAGACTATAGAGGAAATTGGCCTCCTCAACTTGTAAGAAATATACTGCTAAGGTATTCAAAAAAAGGAGATGTAGTATTGGATCAAATGGTTGGTTCGGGAACTACACTCGTAGAATGCAAGCTACTTGGCAGGAACGGTATAGGTGTGGACATAAATAGAAATTGCATAATGCTGACCAGAGATCGCCTCAATTTTAGATATAAAACTTTAGATTATGATACTGAAGAAACTTTCCAAAAAACATATGTTGGTGACGCTAGAAACTTGAATTTAATAGAAGATGAATCTATAGATTTAATAGCTACACATCCACCTTATGCAAATATAATACCATATTCCAAACAGAAAATAAAAGGAGATCTTTCTAACGTTCATAGTATAGATGAATTCGTTAATGAAATGAAAAAAGTAGCAGAAGAAAGTTATAGAGTCCTGAAACCTGATAAATATTGTTGTATTTTGGTGGGAGACACAAGAAGAGAAAAACATCATGTACCTATTGCATTCAGAGTAATGCAGGCCTTTCTCGATGTTGGGTTTATATTAAAGGAAGATATTATAAAGAAACAGTGGAGATGCAAATCAACTCCATATTGGTTAGAAAAATCACTAAAAAGCAATTTCCTTCTTCTAATGTATGAACATCTATTTGTTTTTAGAAAACCTGCAAGTGAAAAAGATTTAGTGAAATTTAAAGAATCTTCTAAATGGTGGTGATTTTCCCAGAAAATTTCACTGAAAATAAATATATAGATGCCTTTATATACAACAATGCACCCTGAATTGCAGAAAATGCTTCAATTGCAGTTTTTTGGCAAAGAGGGATTTGTAAGGAGGAAATGTGAGAAGTGTGGCTCTTATTTCTGGACTCAAGATGAGAAGCAAAAGTTGTGCGGAGATGCTCCATGCGTTGAATATTCGTTTATCAACAATCCAGTGGGCAAAAAAATGGATTTGCATGGAATGAGAGAGGCATTCCTTTCATTTTTTGAAAAACATGGCCACACTCGCCTTAAAAGATATCCTGTCGTTGCGAGATGGAGAGATGATATTTATTTGACTATCGCTTCCATAGCAGATTTTCAGCCTCATGTTACTAGCGGAGAAGTGCCGCCACCTGCAAATCCTCTCGTAATATCAGCCAAGCATAAGACTTAATGACCTGGAAGAGGTTGGAAGAAGTGGCCGCCACCTCACTCTTTTTGAAATGATGGGACACCATGCATTCAACAACAGCCAGCATATTTATTGGACTGAGGAAACTGTAGAATACTGCCATAATTTCCTGAAAGAAATAGGCATAGATGATGTTACATACAAAGAAGCAGAATGGGCAGGCGGAGGCAATGCAGGAGTATGTTTTGAAGTGTTAAGTCATGGATTGGAAGTAGCCACACTTGTTTTCATGAATTTGAAAGAAGATGAGAATGGCAAATATGAAGTGAAGGGTAAAAAATATTCAGAAATGCCGCTGAAAATTGTCGATACAGGCTATGGCCTGGAAAGGTTTGTGTGGTTGGTGAATGGTAGCAAAACTGTGTATGATGCAATCTTTCCATATGCTATCGAAAAAATAAGAGGAAAAGCAGAGAAAGAAGAAATGGAATATATCTATGCCATCGCCGATCATGCCCGATGCCTCGCTTTTATGCTTGCCGATGGGATAGTACCATCCAACTCTGGAGCTGGTTATTTAGCAAGGCTTGTCATAAGAAGAGCTCTTCGTTTCATGAATGTAATAGGATATACCGATGATTTATTCTCCATTGTTGATGAACACATAAAACATATGGCAAAAGATTTTCCAGAGCTTGTTGATGAGAAGGAGAGGATAAAAGAGATACTGGAGATTGAGACAGAGAAATTTCACAATGCCATAGAGAAGGGGAAGGCTATGGTAATGAGACATCTGGAAAGGGAGACAAGAATAACGGTCGAGAAATTAATTGAATTTTATGACTCACATGGCATACATCCCGAGATTGTAAAAGAAATAGCATCCATAGAAATTCCAGAGGACTTTGAATCAATGGTGGCAGAACGCCATTTGAAAGCCGAGAAAAAGGAAGAAAAGAAGAAGGAAGGAAAAGAATACGATATTGAAACAGCTCCTCTTTATTACGATGATGAATATGCTAAGCAATTTGATGCAAATATCGTGCATTTAGAGGATAAAGCTGTGATTCTGGATAAAACTCTTTTTTATCCCGAAGGAGGGGGACAGCAGAGCGATACTGGCTATCTAATGCAGAATGGAAAGAAAGTTAGGGTAAAAAAAGCAGAAAAATCTGGAAAGGCAATTCTTCATTATCTTGATGGAAAGCTGGAAAAAGGGACAGTAAAAGGAGAAATTGACTGGCAACGCCGCTACGCTATGATGCGCCATCATACTGCAACGCATGTTATAAATTATGCTGCTCGTCATGTTCTAGGAAGCCATATATGGCAGGCGGGGAGTGAGTTGAATGAGGAGGAAGCAAGGCTTGATGTTACCCATTACAAAAGAATTAGTGAGGAAGAGTCAATGGAGATAGAGAGAGTGGCAAATGAAATAGTTAGAAAAGCCATGCCAGTTGAAAAAACATTTATGAGGAGAGATGAAGCAGAGAAGAAATTTGGCTTCCGCCTCTATCAGGGAGGACCACCAAAGGGAAAGATAATCAGGGTGGTTAACATTCCTGGCATAGATGCAGAGGCGTGTGGTGGAACACATGTAAACAACACAGCTGAAATAGGAATGATAAAAGTTATTGGAACAGAAAGAGTGCAAGATGGGGTGGAAAGGATAAGATTTTGTGCTGGAGAAAAAGCAATAGAATACATGCAGAAGCAGGAAAAAATGCTCAAAGAAATCGCTTCTATCCTTGGCGCACAACCAGAAAAAGCAGCTGACGCAGCCAAAAAACTGGTGGAAGAAAGAAAAAGGCTGAAAAAAGAAGTTGAGAGATTGCAGGAAAAGCTAGGAGAAGAAGCTGCTGAAGAATATGAAGGAGTAAAGATAATAACACAGGACAACCTCATGCCATCAGCCATACGAGAACTAACGAGAAAAAAGGCGATAGTTATCTCTGCATCAGCAAAAGGAAAAACCGGTATGCTTATCATAGCATGCTCAGATGACTTACCCATAGACTGCTCAAAAATCGCCAAGGAAATAGGAAAAATACTTGGTGGAGGTGGAGGNAAAAAAACCATAGCGCAGGCAGGGGGAAGAGCTGATAAGCTTGAGGAGGCAAAGAAAAAGGCAATAGAAATGGTGAAGAAAGAACTACTTAAATTTTCATCTTGAAGAATTTTTCTGCATCACAATCTATAAAAATGAAATATCTTATTCACTTAATGTTGGGGACAAGAAAAAATAAATTAATTGCAATCATAGCCATTGTTATTCTTCTTTCTATGATGCTCTGGTATCTTTCAACACCAGCTAAAGAAAAAAAGGAAGAAAGGGTTTTNGATGACAGAATCAGTCCAATGGAAAATCAGGCATTGTTTGTTGAAATTTTAAGAATAAGGAATAGAGGATTAATGGATAAAATGCTCAGTTATGGATTGGACTGGAGAGATCCACCTTCCTTTTATTACATAATTAAAGTGGATGGTAAGGAGGGAAGTTCAAAAGGAAATGTTGGAGAAACAGGAGTATATACCACATGGGATACAATAGGCTATGAAAGCTCGATGGTATTTGATGTTGATGAAGAAAANGAATATTCTGATGTTACTATATCTATAATTGAATTGGTACCAACTGGACTTTTTGGGAGAAATGTAAAAGAAGTGGAAAAAGAAAGAATTTCTTTGAGATATGACTATCGCACCGGAAGATGGACTGGAGACGACTATTTTATGGATAAAGATGGAATGGGACATTATCTTGGCAAAAATTATGAAATCTGGTTCAATCTTTATCAAGCTGACTATGACCATGACGGAATTCCTTACTGGGTAGAAGTAAATGTTCTTGGAACAGATCCAGCAGTAGATGATAGCAAGCTTGATCCAGATAAAGACGGAATCCCAACAGATTGGGAATGGAGATATGGCTATGACCCATTTACTTATAACGAGCACAGCAAGCTTGATCCCGATATAGATGGCATTGAAAATATTGAAGAATATAGACTGAGAAAGTATTTTGCTAATCCTTTCCAACCGGACATATATATTGAAACAGATGGAATGGAAAAGAAAGGAATCTTTGATTTACCCCATATATTTTATAAAGAGAGTCAGCAAATGATTATTGAAAGATTTGCAAGGCATGGAATAAATGTTTACATTGATGATGGCTGGAACGCCCTGCCAAATGGAGGAGGTGAATTACTGCCNTATCAGGCAAATTTAGATGACATCCTTGGNAAACAGCTACTTGCTTTTTATAATCATAATTTCCCAGATGAGAGGAAAGGAATTTTCAGATATGTTGTTGTTGGCGTAAGGAAAGATGGAGGTGGCTTCATTACTCCTGTTAAATACAATAGATTTGATGCGATCTATGTCAGCAACGATTTTAATTCAATGATGACAAGAATCGCTTTTACTCCAAGAGAAATAAGAGTGATGCTTGCAAAGGCAATTTTGCATGAACTAGGACATTCATTGGGGCTTATGCCAGGNGTATTTCCAGGGATAGATCTTGTTAGCAGGAGAGTTTATGACAGATATCCTAGCATGCCAGATGAGGAATATAATGCTTATCTGGAAAAATATTATAGTGTGATGAATTATCAATATATCTACAACAAACCATGGTTTTACTCTGAAAACAGGAGCTATCTTTTTGATTATTCTGACGGGAGCAACGGCTTGCCTTATGATTGGAATGATTGGGATCATATTTATCTTCCAACATTTCAGACTGATGTACCAGCTTATGAAGATCCATCTATTGAAACTTTTGAAGATTTTAAGCCTGTGCGGGATTATCCAGAATTAGTAGCAAAGGGNTGGAAATATGATGAAAATTTAACAGAAAAATATGCAAAAGAACTCGAAAAATTTGTTTTAGTAAAGAATACAGATGCTGAGGTAAAAATACTTATAAAAGAGAAGNCCAAAGAAAATGAGTATAATTTGCGAATTTATGCAAAACCAAACGTCGAGCCAGTTTTTGCAGTTTATTCTCTTATTGCAGAAGGAAAATTGATTGACGACAAAATAGAATTTTATTCCCAGCAAGCTCTAATTGATTATGCAAGAGAAAAATTAAAAGNGTCTGAATAAATCGGCCTCATGGCTTAAATGAAGGAATGATTGTTATTGACTATTTATTGCTGGAAATATAACAAATCATTTATTTTATCTCCAATTTCATAAAAACTTTTATGAATGCATGAATATACATATACGAGGGCCGGTAGATCAGCTGGAAGATCGCCACCTTGGCATGGTGGAGGTCTCGGGTTCAAATCCCGACCGGTCCATATCATGGCTACCTATGCTTTCACCATAAATTTTTTTAGTTTTTCACATATTCTCCTCTGAATTTTGGGATATGAGGGCTTTAGTTAATAAAGTCCTTGAGATGTGTGAGGAAATTACAAGCTTAGTGGGAGCTTGTAGTAGATGTGGGAGATGCTGCAAACTGCCTTTTCTTTTGCCA
>MTNE01000150.1 GCA_002011355.1 Thermoplasmatales archaeon JdFR-43
TACTTTTATAGCAACCAAATTCAGCTCAGGCTCAATATATTCAATGCCGGCCTTATCAAGCAGATTCGTTAGCCATTGCGTATTTTCCATGCATCTTTTTGNTACTTCTTCATATCCTTCATAGCCCAAAAAATACATAACCGCATAAGCAGCTGCTGCAGCCGCCCCTGGACGAGTGCCTAGCAGTGTGGCCTGAAATTTTGTATGGGTGCATTTACTCCTTACTTTAATTTCATCCAGCCATTTTTTATTGCGCAGTAGTAAAAATCCGCATGGAATGCATGCCATGCCCATTTTATGGGCATCTATACTAATGCTACTAATCTTGGCCCTAAAATCAATTATTTTTTTACTTATGAAAGGAATGACAAAGCCACCAAAGGCGGCATCAACGTGCATGAATACGCCTTCGTCATAACACAAATCAGCAATTTCTTCAATTTCATCAATATATCCAAAATTTGTGTTTCCGGCNATGGCGACAACGCACGCAGTTTCTGGAGAAAGAAGCCTTTTCACCTCTTTTGCTTTCATAAAATACCGGCAATCGACAACTTTTAATTTCACATTCAATAATGAAGCAGCCTTTTCGAAAGAAAAATGGGCTTGCTTTGGCAGAATAATTTCGTTTTTATCGCTTAGCTTTCTAAAAATCCATAATGCTGTTATGTTGCTTTCAGTGCCACCAGAGGTGAGTAAGCCTGCATACTCAGGTGGAGCATGCATTAGCTTTGCAACCCATTCTATGGCTTTATCTTCTAATTCCTTTGTTCCTTTAAAAAGTTCGTAATCGCCTAGATTTGTTTCAATAAACATTTCATATGCTTTTTTTGCTATCTCATGTGGATTTGTGCACATTGAGCCAAGTATTCTGTCGAAACTTGCATCTTTTTGCTTGGCTTTTTTCAGCTCTTCCATCACTTCTTCCATAAAATTTTATGGAAAATGGAATATAAGGATTTGGTTGTTATTTATTAATCCACCACTTCCAGTTTAATCTCTTCTCCATTATAATCGTATGCCTTCCAAGTATCGTCCTCATATGGATATGCTATTATAATATGCACTCTTCCATGTTTCTGGAAAGTGAGTAAATCGCCTTCAGACGGATTTGCATTTCCACTTGGATGTGAATGAACTGTGCCAACTATGCTCCTGTCAAAAGGTGCCATGTAAATATTGAATGTAGCATGCCTTCTTCCATAAACCATTTGTGGAAGTAAAACCAGCTCAGATATAACATCTTTTTTTTCTCCTACTGAAAGCATTGCCAGAAATTCATTNGGGTGCAACTCTTTCGCAGATTGTTTAATCATTTCGAGACAATCCCTCCTTATTGCTTTAATCTTCATTTTATCACAAACTTTTCGGATATCTGAAACTCAATTTCCTGTATATTTTTTTGTAAAAATTATCATTTATTTTTATAAATCTTGCCTTCCTTTCAGATTTTAATATCTCGAGCTTCTGATTGGGTTTAAAATCATAAGTATGAATGCCATCTAATGCAATTTTTGCTGGCTTTTCCACCGTTATCTTCAACTTTTTATCAGATGGTATTACTAAGGCAGAAGCAATATGCCTAAAAGGAGCTATGGGGGCTACAACAAATACTTCCAGCGTTGGATCTACAACTGGGCCACCTACACTTAATGCATAACTTGTTGAACCCATAGGTGTTGAAATTATTAGCCCATCACCATAAAATGATTGTGTTAGCACACCATCTACATATAGCTTTACAAACAAAATTTTGCCAACATTTGCTGTATGTATTGCAAGTTCATTAGCGGCATCTGGCAGCATTTTTCTGCCAAGTTTTGCCTTCAATCTCATTCTCTCTTCCACATGATAATTTCCACTGATGATTTCTTTAATTGCCTGTTCTGCCTTTCTCGCCTCTATTTCTGTCAAAAAACCAATTCTTCCTGTATTTATTGAAAAAATTGGTTTATCTGTATGCTGCAATGTCATTAAAATTGTTCCATCCCCTCCNACAATTATTATTGCATCTGCCTTTTTTCCAATTTCTTTAATTGAATATCCTTTCTTTCCGAGATATTTTGCTATCTTATGTTCAAGAATTNCCTCCCCCAACATCTCATATACTTTTTTACCAACAAGAAAAGAATTTTCAGATGGCTTGCAAATAAGCCCCCACTTCATAATAACGCCTCCATAATATTCCTGCCAGCAACAGCCAGCACGCTACTCCTCACCTTCAAATCAAATGGAACATTTAAAACTTCTCCATTTGCATTGTATACTTCCCCCCCTGCTTCTCTAACTATTAAACAGCCAGCTGCAAAATCTGTTACACGTAAACTTTCCTGGGGCATGAAATAGGCGTGAGCTGCTCCACTTGCCACCAGACACATTTCCAGGGCGGCAGCGCCCATTGCTCTTATTGTATAAAAATTGACAAGTTTCCATGTTTTTTCATTGCCTGACTCACCGAGAACAAGAACATAAATTATATCTGAGAAATCTCTGCTCACCTCAATTTTTCTTCCATTGAGATATGCTCCTCCCCCTCTAAAAGCCTCGTAAATATCTCCTGTTGGCACATTTTTAACAATACCATATTCAACCCCTCTAACATCTCTTTTTCCTATTGCAATTGATATTGCATAGAATGGTATGCCATGAACAGCATTTCTTGTTCCGTCTATTGGATCCAGTACAATAGTATATTCCTTCCCATTGTCAATAAAGCCAATTTCTTCTGATAACACATTCGCTTCCTTACCAATAATTTCCATAGCAACATCTTCTGCAATTTTATCAATGTAAAGGGTTGGCGTACCATCTGCACCCATTGCCACTTCTTTGCCAAACTTATCCTTTACATCTTGTTTAATTCTTTTATCAATCGCCTCAACAGCCTCCTTCGCAATATCTATGAGATTATCCATTTGTTTTTGAATATTTGCAACTATTAAAATTATTTGGATTATTTTTGATTGGATTTCGCTTTTTCCATTTCTTTTGCAATCTTCTCCACCATATCAATCCATTTTATAAAGGAGTTGCATGCCGCCCTTAAATTTGAAATGCTATTTGCTTCAAACTCGAAAATGAGTTTTTTACCTTCCATATAGCATTTTATTTTTGAATGGGGTGCCTCCTCATGGCGTAATGAATTAAAAATAATGTCGTTGTATTTGCTATCTATTTCAAGCTTTATGCGATGCATTATCTTGCTTTCAGCTTTTTAGCTATTGTTCCCCTTTCCTTATAAAAAATTTTGCCCCCGCAGTAAGGACATTTCATTCCCATTCTTTCTGTATCTATGTCAACGTTTTTTCCACATTTGCCACATCTATATGTAATCATTTCATCCACCTAATATGCTCTTGATGCTCTTCTCCACATCCCCCCCAGANCTTGTTCTGGGGAAATAAGCGCCGCCAGCAAACTTTGTATTGCATTTTCTGCACACCCATATTCCTGTGCTCTCTCTTTTAACGCGCTTTCTTCCGCATTTGGGGCAGAGATGCCACTGTCTCTGCTTTTCCTCTATCCTTCTCACTCTATGCCTTATCTTAACTCCATATCTTGGGCCGAATCTGCCAGTGCTCTTAACTTTCTTTGTTCTCCTTGCCATTTTATTCCTCCAGTAACTTCCTTATTTTCTGGGCATGAATCTGTGCACGCTTTATATTATTTTTTATTTCATCAATAGTAAAACTTCCTTTTAAACCTTTTTGCATTGCCCTTATATCACCGTTCTTATCCAAAGCCACAGTAAAGCGAGCCTGGGCAATCTGTTCTTCATCGAGATTTGGATCAACCACAATGAAATCCTCATATTTTACGAAAGTGCAGCTTACAGGTGGAGAGGTAACAGGCAGCGGCTCATTATCGCCAAAGCCGTATCTCTCATTTGGTATCACTGCTTTTTGTAAAGCTGCTGATGCTGCAAGAGAGCATGCATCAAATAGGTTGCCATCGTAATCCAGAACATGCAAATCTATGAAGACAATCCATACTTTTTCGCCTGGTTCAATGCACAGCTTGTCAAGCTGTATATATTTTGATTCTCTTATACCTCTGTCAACAACTCTTGCCAGTTCAATTGCATCTGGTTTTGGCGGCCCTGGTTCAAATTCTGGAGATGCTAACGGCGGCAATTCAGCAGATGTTGACATTGCTCCTTCTTCTGGCGAATCTGGGTATGGTTCTCCTACTTCAAGTTTTATGCCGGCCAGGACCATTGTATTTCCGATTTTTACTCTTGCTGAACCCTCTGCCTTCTTTATAACATTTCTTTCAATTTTTATAGGCCGATATTCATCCGGTCCTCTCCCATCTGGCCTCTTGCCTTCTTTTGCCAATCTTGCAAGATGGTCACGCTTTACAGCAGATACTCTTTTTACTTCTGGTATGTCCATTATTCCACCTCAAATGTTTTATATTTATTAAGCAAGGCCTTTCTTTGCAATTTGGCAACTTCCTTGCATCCTTTAATAGCCAAATCCAGAGCTTCTTCAAACTCCTTATATGTTAAATGGCCATCCATCTGCAGAAGTAAAATTTCCTCATTTCTGGGAGCTATTGCAACTGGCAGGTCAGCTTCTCCTTCCTTGTCTTCGTCGCTGGACAAATCAAGCACAACAGTTCCATCTATTTTGCCAGCAGCACATGCTACCGGCAAATCACGCATTGGAATACCTGCGTCAGCTAATGCTACTGCAGCTGCCGTAATACCTGCACATCTTGTGCCAGCTTCTGCATCAAGCACTTCAATACATACATCAATTGTTGTTCTAGGAAATAATTCAGTAAAAATAACGCTTTCAAGTGCTTCAGAAGTCACCTTTGATATTTCTGTGCTTCTTCTATCAGGGCCAGGACGCTTTCTCTCCTCCACGCTGAATGAAGCCATGTTATAGCGGGCATTAACTATAGCCTTTGTTGGATCTTGAATATGACGAGGCAGAGCTTCTCTGGGTCCATAAACTGCAGCCATTATTTTGTTTCCTCCCCATTCTAAATAGCATGAGCCATCAGCTCTGTATAGTACGCCTGCCTCTATTTTTATCGGCCTTAATTCATCCGGTTTTCTTCCATCTACCCTTACTCCATCTTTTATTAACATTTAACCACCCAACATTTTTATTATTCTCTGAGTGAGTCCAAAAGTATGGGCCTCTTTTTCAATTTTTCTTATTGCCTTTATCAGCAAATTGACTCTCTCATCCTCTCCTTTTATCCATATTCTCCCATTTTGCCCAACAAATATCCAGCATTGGGTATATTTTTTGAGTGTTGTAAGCATTGAGCCATTTTTACCGATGACGCGGGGTACCTTTGAAGGCTGTATTTCTATTATTATTCCATCCTCAATTTTCCTGCAGGCCTTGCATTTCATTGATATATCAATATTTTTTGCCTCATCAATGGCGGCAATTGTTGCTATAATGACGTCTCCAACTTTCAGATATTTTGATGTTTCTCCATAATCCACTCTCCAAGGCACATTTTCAAGATTAAGAAAAGCTGGATATGGAGCATTTATATCAACAATCCATGCATTTTTGAAAACTTCCTGAATTACACCAATAACATTGTCCCCAACATTTGGATCATATACTCCTGACAAAGGTATTACATTAATGTATTTTCCTTTTTCACTTAAAATGCCCAGGCGAGAAGCATATATTTTATTCCCTTCCTTAAATACTCCTTTCCCCGGTAATTTGCTTTTCGCATCTCCTACTTCAGTGCCTGGCAAAACAATTTTTCTCATCATTTTAATAACCTTGTCACAACTTCTCCCTTTGTCATGGCGTTTAGTTTATCATAAAACTGAGTTTGCATTCCTGCCGGAATCTCAACAACGCACTTAAATGAGCCATCTGATAGCCATTCTTCCTTTAACATTTTAGCCATGTTTATTAACTCACCATATGCCCTGCCTGCATACTGTGCCGGTATTTTAACTTCAATCTTGACATTTTCAATGCTTATTGGCAATATGGGGCGTATGGCAGAAATGATTTTTTTAACCTGTTCCTCCACCGGCTTAAAGGCGTCGATATGCACTCCTGCCTCTTCTATCGCTCTTTCTATTCTGTCTCTTGGATGAGGAAGTTTTGTATGTGGATCCATGGCAGAGCGAGCTATAAAATCAACAATGGCTTTCTTTTTTCTCTCCTGCATTTCCTTTCGCTGCTTTGTTGTAAGCTGGAATTCCCCTTCTTTTATTATTTTGAGGGCAATTTCTGCAACATCTGTTGTGCCAAAAATTTCTCTCAATGATTCTTCTGCTGCTTTTTCCCCCTTGCTGGCATCTTTGAAAATTAAATCTATGGCCATGTAGTCTAGAATATTTATTTCTTTTCCCTCCATAATCATCTCGACTGCTTTGGGGTCAACTAATATTTCAAAATGCTTGCCTTTTTTACCATATCTCGCCACTATTGCTTCATCAAGCGATACCATTATTCACCCTTTGCCTTCTCAAAATATTTTTCCGTTTCATCAGCTGTAAGAATTCTGAATTTCCTCTGCTCATCAACTATACCAACTTCCACAGCCCTTTTTTCAAGCTTCTTTTCAGTTGCATAAATCAGCGCTTTTAAGCCTAGAATGATGGCATCGTCTCTGCTCAATCCTTCTTCATAATTTTTCTCAAAATATTCTATTGCTGCATCTCTTCCTTCTCCTTCTGCTGTAGCTTTGTATTCCATCATTGCTCCGCTCGGATCAGTTGCAAA
>MTNE01000009.1 GCA_002011355.1 Thermoplasmatales archaeon JdFR-43
ACAACAGATGGAGTTAGAGTTATAGAAATAAATGCGAGATTTGGGGATCCTGAAGCGATGAATGTTCTCCCCCTGCTGAAAACAAACTTTGTTGATATATGCATGGCCATGATAGAAGGGACACTAAGCAGAAAGAAAATAAGCTTTGCACGCAAAAGCACTGTATGCAAATATGTTGTACCGGATGGATATGGAATAAAGCCGAAGGCAGGAGAAGAAATTAGAGTCGATGAAGAAGCAATTAAAAAAGAGGGGGGACTTTTATTTTATGCTTCTGTAAACGAAAAGGATGGAAAAATATACACAACTACTTCTAGAAGCTTGGCAGTTGTTGGTATAGCAGATGAAATAGAAGATGCAGAAAAGATTTGTGAAGAATGTTTGAAGCATGTCAGCGGCAATATATTCATAAGACATGATATCGGAAAAAAAGAATTAATAGAAAAAAGAATAAAACATATGGAAATGCTTCGTGGCTAAAAATGATACACATTTATTTTATAGGCACCGCCGGCTCCGGAAAAAGCAGGCTCACTGGCTCTTTCAACGAGTGGTGCAAGAGAAATGGATATGATAGTATTCCAGTTAATCTTGATCCAGGAGTAAAAAAGACACCTTATGCCCCCGAAATTGATGTGAGGGAATGGATTTCTCTGGATGAAGTTATGAAGGAATATGACCTCGGCCCAAATGGAGCACAGATTGTGTGCGCTGACATGCTTGCATTGAATGTAAAAGAGCTAGAAGAAAGGCTCGGAGAATATCGGGCTGATTATGTTTTATTTGATACTCCTGGACAGCTTGAATTGTTTGCTTTCAGGAGTGCTGGAAAAATAATAATTGAGCAACTTGGAAAAAAGAATTCATTGCTTGCTTTTTTAATCGATCCTTCTCTGGCAACTACTCCATCAAATTTTGCTTCGCAATTAATGCTCTCTGCTACAGCTCAATTCAGACTTGAAGTGCCGTTGGTTAATGTGCTCACAAAAATAGATATGATTGATAAAAAAATGCTTGATATAATGATGGAATGGGGAAAAAATCCTGATTTGCTATATGAAGAATTGATGAAAGCACCTTCATTATATTCCAGGCTAAGTGAGGGAATAATCAACGTAATAAGAGAAATGGAGGCTCATACAGCTTTTATCCCTCTATCTGCAGAAACATGGGAAGGAATGGAGGACTTATATGCCTCCATCCAGAATATATTTTATGGAGGGGAAGATTTGGAGAGAAAATAGCTATTCTGGCATCTTAAATTTACTGAATGCATTGGCTGCCATCTTTATGTATTCTTTGTTTTCATTGTACCACTCCTCCCATTTCTCGAGTTTTTCTTTGGCTTCTTCATATTCCTTGCAGAGTTCTTCATATTTCTTAAATAGTTTTGCCAGCCTTTCCTGCTCTTTTCTGTAAAGTTCTTCGATTTCCTGATATTTTTCCTTGTACTTAACAAGCTCTTTTAATGGCTCGAGTTCTTTTACTTTTTCCATCAATTCCTCCGCCTGCTTCTTGTAAGGAATATATGCCTTTAGGTCCTCTACCTCTCTTTCCAAGGCGTTTCTCCTCTCTCTTTCCCTTACTAATTCCACTTTAGTTTCTTCGAGTTCTTTGCTCTTTTCTTCCAGTTCTTTCTTCAACATTTCAAGCATTTCATATTTGCCTTTAAGTTCTTCCATGCCCTCTACCTGTTTCTTAAGTTCTTCTATTTCTGTATCTTTTTGCTTCAATGCTTCCTGCAACTCCTCTATTTCCCTTTCTCTTTCCATGAATTCTTCTTCCTGTTTTTTATATGCATCCCATAGTTTTTCAAGTCTTGTTTTTTCTTTTTCTAACTCATTTTTATATCTCTCTGCCTCCTGCAAAGCAACTAAGGCTCTATCTTCTGCATCCTTTGTTCTTTTTCTCATTGCCTCCATAAGTTCTTCTAGTCTCTTTATTTGGTCCTCTGAAAATAATTTCCTCAATTTTTCCATCGCTTCCTTCTCCTGATAAGCACCCTTAATAATTGAATCTATTTCCTCAATTACTTTCTTAAAATTCGCTTTAAACTCCTCTATTCCATATATCTCCTCCATGCTATCATTAAGAAAGATTTTATGAATATTTAAAGTTATTGCAGATGTAATTTAAAGACTGCTGTATCTAAATTACCATATTTTACCTCTATCTTTTCCTCAATTATATAGCCAAAAGCTTCCGCGTATTTCCTCAAAATTTTATCATTGGAAGTTATTATTACTGCTGTGCCATTATCATTCAGTACATTTTGCAGAGAGGCAAGAAAACCACTGTAAAGCTCTTCAATTATTCTCTTGCTACCAATTCTCAATCCATAAGGAGGATTTGTTACAACTATATCTGCTTCAACTCCTTCCAATTTTGTGGCGTCACCCTGTAAAAATTTTACTGTATCTGCAACACCAGCAGCCCTAGCATTTCTTATAGCACCCACAATATGCTTTCTGTATTTTTCAATGCCATACAGCTCCATAAAAATTTCTTTTTCATTTTCCTCCGGCAACATTTCTCCAAAAATTTTGAAATATGCAAAATCTCTATTTTTCCCTGTTGCAATATTTCTACCCATTAAAGCTGCTTCAATCAATATTGTTCCTCCTCCAGCCATGGGGTCAAGCAGAACTTTGTTTTCATTCCAGCCAGCTAACCTGACCAATGATGCAGCAATAGAAGCATTAAGAGGAGCTGGATGTTTNTAAACACGATACCATCTTTTATGCAATGCATCATCCCCTGTTGTATCAATTCCAATAAAAATTTCATCATATATCACATCCACTCTTATTATGACATCTGGCTCATCCAGATTCACCTTCAATCTTTTCTGCCTGCTTTCCATATACGCATCTATGACAGCCTGCCCAGCCACTCTTGCAACATCCATGGATGTGAAATTATGCGTGCCAACTCTATTTGCTCTGATTGCAAAAGATTGCTCTGGCTTTATGAAATTAAAATCTATGTCTTTTGTTATTTTGTAGATGTCCTCCAGTGTCTCAAATTTTCTATTTTCCAGCAGAATGAGTAATCTTTCAATGGTTCGCCCGAAAAAAGTTTAATTTTGGTATCAACTCGAAATTTCCCTCAAAAAATATTCTTCCCTTTCCTTCTCTTATTTCCTTTACTCTCCCTCCTAATTCTTTAATTTCATCTGCAGCTATTCTTTCGAGACCCATTATAGCCGTTGCATAATATTTCGTGCTCATGATTAAATAATTACCAACAATTTTTAAATCCATGGGAGTTTGCTTTGCTATGACATATCAAGAAAAAATTATTTTTACAAAAATAATTAATTTCATGAAGAAGAAAATAGTTTGGTGCTGCCTCGTGTTTTTGGCATTGTTGGCGTTTTTCATACTACCAATAAAAGCAGAAGAACCAGCACAAAATGCCTTCGTTATACTTGACTGGACAGATGGAAAACACAGTTTATCAAATATTACGATTGCAGATGCAACTGGATATTACGAAATAAAAGTTGCAGAGGGAACTGTAAATGTAACTGCTGTTTTTGGAGATCTTTATTTGAATAAAACGATTGTCATCTTTAATTCAACAGGAAATTTCAGCATAACAGGCGTAAAATGGAGAAATATCACATTACCTAGCTTTCCCGAATTTACAGCAACAATAAAAGGANATATTTTTGATAANACAACTGGGTTGCCCATTCAGAATGCCAACATTAGCATACTCTTTACTGATGACTATTTTGGAGGGATTAATTTTACGTATAGCAACGCTACAGGATACTATGAATTTCATCTACCCCCATCAAATGTATCCATAACTGTAGAAGCGGAGGGATATTATACTTCTTTCAATGCAACCTATGTGGAAGATATGGAGATTATAAATTTCTCTCTCGATCCATTGCCTACAGTGCCACCGGTAACGGCAGTNATTAAAGGATATGTAAATAACTCTGATACAGAGGCAGCTATAGANAATGCAAATGTTACAATTCATGGGCTTAATTTTAGTTATTATGACTTTACTTTAACAGATGTATCTGGCTACTACGAGTTGAATGTTCCTCCTGGAAACTTTTCTATGACAGTGGATGCTGATGGTTATCTCTCATTACATATCTACTCTTTTGAAGTAAACGATAGCGAGGTAAAATGGATAAATATTTCATTACCTCCTTTTCCCCCAGATGAAGTATGGATAGAGGGGCACGTATATGACAATGAAACTGGAGAGCCAATACCAAACGCAATTGTAAATATTTCAGGGACAGTAATGAAAATTCCCTTTTATTATAAAGTTTATGAAAGAAATACCCTGACTAATGAAACGGGTTATTATAATATTTCTGTCCCTGCATCATATCTTTATCAACCATCATATATATTCGAGTTTTATGTGGNAGCAGATGGTTATTTCACCAATAGCACTTCAATATCGGATAGCTTAACCCCAGGGGCAACAATTCATAAGGATGTACTTCTCGATCCTATTCCTCCAGAAAACTGTATTGTGAAAGGTTACATTTACATAATGACACCAAGAAAAATACATTATGTAGGTGGCACTGGAGCAGGAAACTACACAACTATACAGGAAGCAATAAATGCTGCGAACAATGGCGATATAATAAAAGTTTATCCTGGCACATATGATGGTCCCGTCATTATAAACAAGGAAATAAAGTTGATTGGAGATCCTGCCATAGATGGGCATGGAGGATATGGAATAAAAATTGAAGCTAACAATACATTTGTAGAGAATTTNACTGTATTCAATTGTTCATATGGAATTTATGCTCACAATTTTTCCTTCACATTGCATAACATTACAATAAGAAACTGTACNGTTTATGATTGTACAAATTTTGGCATCTGGGCACGTTATATTAATGATGCGTATATNGAGAATAACACNGTATATAATGTTTCGCAAGCAGGTATAGTCATATGGGATGTANATAATGGAGATGTTANGAATAATNAAGTGTTTGCCAGTGGAAATGCTATGCCAATTGTAAGATGTAACAATTTAATGGTTTTGGGAAACAAAATCCATGATAATGGCGGGGATGGAATAATGGTGGATGATAACTCGATACATAACGAAATAACATCAAATTATGTTTATAACAACACAGGATTTCATGGAGGAATTTATGTTGATACAAGTTACTACAATGAAATAAATAACAATCATGTTTATAACAATTCAAAATATGGAATATATATTGAAGATTCTCATGACAATACAATTTCCAACAATCACATATATAAAAATGGTTATGATGGCGTTCATCTGACACAAGATAGCAGTAATAATTCTATTTCCTCAAATACAATTTATAATAATTCACAGCATGGTATTGTTGTATATAGCTCCAATAATACAATTAATAATAATGGCATTTATCATAATCATCAAAATGGTATAGTCATTAAAAATACAGCAACAAATAATGACATAACACTAAATGAAATGGAAAATAATAGTTTATGTGGTATATATCTTATAGGAGATAACAATACAGTAAAATTAAACTCCATGGTATATAATGGCTATGGCATTTATGTATTTGGGAGTAACAATACAATATTATCAAATGAAATTACAAAATGTAACTATGGCATGTATGTTGGAGGAGCAGCAGAAAACAATGAAATAAAAGATAACAACATACTGGATTCATCAACATATGAAATGCGCATTTATGGTCAGAACAACATATTTATAAACAACACGATCAATTCAACAAGGTTTTCCTTTACATATTATGGCAACTTAACCATTAAAGATGCTTCTATGCCAGCGTCACCACCATCTCACTGGCAGAGTATTGGCAAATTTTTGGAAATTGAAAATATGAGCAATGCATGGATTTTCATCAAGATATATTATGACGATAATGACGTTGCTGGCTTATATGAAAACACACTTAAAATATGGAAATGGAATGGTTCATGGTATGAAGATGGATGGAATGGAAGCCGTTATTTAAATACAGATAAAAATATTGTTGGAGTGAATATAACTTCATTTAGTATTTTTGCTCCTTTAGCTATGGCACCAAATCATTTGCCATATGCAACGAATCCAATGCCTGCTAATGGAAGCATTGATGTTTCAACAAATCCAACGTTAAGCGTAGTTGTATATGATGAAGATGGCGATGCCATGAATGTCTCATTTTATAATGCTACAAATGATGCATTAATTGGCTATGTTGATGGCGTTTTGCCAGGCAATACAGCAAGCATTGTATGGAGTGGTCTAAATTATGGAACAACTTATTACTGGTATGTAATTATAAATGATAGTTATGGTGAAAATAAAAGTGACATATGGCATTTCACAACAATCATTCCAAAGCCTACAGTTGTGTATGTAGATGATGATTATAATGCTTCCACTCCAGGGTGGGGATATGACCATTTTGATTCAATACAAGATGGAATTGATGCTGTAGCCACTGCTGGCATAGTAAAAGTTTATGAAGGAGTATATGAAGAAAGCATTGTGGTAAATAAAGAAGTTAGCATAGTGGCGCAAGGAGACCCAGCAAATACCATAATAAAAGCAAGAGGACAAAATGCAGTAACCATAGATTATCCATGTATACTGGATGGCTTTACTATAAGAGATGCTCATGCAAATTATGATAATGTAAGAGGAATATGGGTTAGGACAGATAACTGTATAATAAGAAATGTAACTATAACAAACAT
>MTNE01000022.1 GCA_002011355.1 Thermoplasmatales archaeon JdFR-43
GGAGCTGAAGCATATGATATAGTAGCCATAGAAGTTTTCTCGCCAATAAATCATGCGCCAGTTGTTGAAATCATCAAACCATTGAATGGAAGCATTGTATCTGGCATTATAACAATACAAGGAAAAGCATGGGATGAAGATGGAAATGAAACAGTCCAGAGAGTAGAAATAAGAATAGATGGAGAAGAATGGAAAAATGTTGCTGGCAAAACAAACTGGAGTTATGAACTGGATACAAAAAAGCTGGAAAATGGAGAACATATTGTTGAAGCAAGATGTTATGATGGCATAACATATGGCAATATTGTTTCAATAAAAATAAATGTGAAGAATGAGAAAGAAGAAAAGGAGTTTCCTTTGATTCCTGTTATCATCGCGGTAATTATTATTGCCATATCTGCATTGATTTATTTAAAATATCGCAAAATTATTTAATAAGGAGGGATTTAATAGTGATGAATAATAAAGGACAGGTAGGAATTATCGTTGCCATATTAGTTGTTACATTGCTTGCTTCTGTGCTTGTTATAGTACAGGTTCATTATATTCCAAAATGGATGAAGGAAAGAGAAGCAGAACATATGGATGTTGTAACGAATCAATTTGCCAGTTTGAAATATTCTCTTGATTTGCAGGCAATGGAGGAAAGCTCCTCCCCATTAACAAACTCCATAACATTAGGGAGTAAGGAATTGCCATATTTTGTTTCTTCTCGTGCTTTCGGTTCATTGCAGATTATTTCATCAACAACAAGTAATTTCAGCATTAGTGTTAGCGGAAGAGGCATGGAGTCCTTGCTAGCAACATATGAAAAAAACAGTGGGAATTTAACATATATACTTTCGATAGTCTCCTTTGAAATTGTAATAAATGATCTTGAAGTAGGAGATACATACAATGCCACATTTTATGGCACAACAATTTCTGCTGAAGTCGGAAATTTCATTGGCAACACTTTACTGATAAATTTGACAGTAATAAACGCCAGCCAAATAATATTTAATCAGCCTGTAGCAGTAGGGCTGAAAGCAGGCAGCAGCTATAGAATAAATCTTCTCAACGAAGATTATAAAATATCCACAGAAATTCTGCCTTACATATCCACGCCATTCAACATAACATTTAACGCATCAACTAATGGCACATTTTTAATAAAATGTTACAGATATGATGACAGCAATTTAAACATACAATATTACAATTCATTTGGTGTCATAAAATATGAGGCAGACAATGCATATTTTGTAGATCAGGACTACATATATGAAGGAGGAGCTGTTATTTTGAGTCAGTACACAGGAGATACTTTACTGTATCCACCACTCCTTTACATTTCAAATGCTACAAAAACATTTAATTTCACATTGATAGGTATTCTCAGTCCAGCNGGGAAAACTGCTGTTGCTGGATATGGAACATATTCAATAAGAACCAATTTTTCAAGTTCAGATACTTACAGATGCTATGGCTATAATTTAACAATTAACATGACAACAAACTATCCAAATGCATGGCGTCATTATCTNGAAAGTGAACTTGAAAAAAGCGGAATTTCCTATAGCTTATCATCAGGCAGCAATTATGTTAAGATAACTGTCACCAACATAAACTTCATTTTGCATATAGCAAAAGTATATGCACAAGTTGGCCCTGGATGGGTGACATAAAATTATCTTTCTTCCATTGCTTCCAGTTTTTTGATCAATTTTTCTTTTTTCTTCCCTTCGAGAGCATGTTCAAGCACTTCTTTCATTGTTGAAACTGGCACAATCTCTACCTTATCTTTATATTCCTCTTCAATAAGTACATCTTGGATATTTGCTTTTGGTATTAGCACCTTTTTTATTCCCGCCCTCGCTGCTGCCTCAATTTTTGCTGTGACTCCTCCAACTGGCAGGACGGTGCCATGTATGCTTAGCGAGCCAGTCATTGCGACATCCTGTCTAACAGGCACCCTCTCCATNGCGGATATTACTGCTGTGGCTACAGAAATGGAAGCTGAATCTCCTTCAACGCCTTCATAAGTGCCTATGAATTGAATATGAATATCCTTGTCAGAAATATCCTCACCCATATATTTCTTAATTATTGCCGCAACATTCTGTACAGCCTCCCTAGCTATTCTCCCCAGTCTACCTGTTGCTATTATTTTTCCCTCTGCCTTTGAGCCTGCGGGTGTAACTTCTGCAACAATTGGCAGGATTAAGCCAGAATATTCGCTCAATGAAGGATCGGCAGACATGACTGCAAGGCCATTTACTGTGCCAATTTTTGCTCCTTCTATTTCAAAATAGCGATATGTTTTTTTCTTTTCAATATATAAATCAGCNACCTGTTGCTCTAAGCTCCTAGCGATTTTCTTTGCTTTCAGTACATGCTCTGCTGTAACAACTTCACTTCCTTCATTTTTTGCAATATCACCAGCCACTCTTATAAGCCCACCTAATTCACGCAATCTTAAAGAGAGTTTTCCTTTTCTTCCTGCTCTTCTCTGTGCTTCTCTTATTACCTCTGCCACAGCCTTCTTNTCAAAATGAGGAATTTTTCCGTCTTTTGCAACCTCCTGTGCTACGAATCTTATTAACTTCTGTCTATTCTCCTCATTATCATCCATCTCATTGTTCATATAGACTTCATATCCATATCCTCTTATCCTGCTCCTCAAAGCAGGGTGCATGCCAGCGACGGCATCCAAATTTCCAGCACAAACCAATATAAAATCACATGGCACTGGCTCAGTTTTAACCATCGCTCCTGCACTCCTCTCTGACTGGCCAGTAATGGAAAATTTCTTTTCCTGTATGGCTGTCAACAAATGCTGCTGCGAAGGTAAGCTCAGCGTATTGATTTCATCTATATAAAGGACTCCTTTATGAGCACGATGAATTGCTCCAGCTTCCACTCTTAAATGGGGTGGCGTTTCCAATCCGCCAGCCTGGAAAGGATCGTGACGCACATCTCCAAGCAGGGCACCAGAATGAGCAGCCGTGGCGTCGATAAATGGAGGAGGATCGTTTTTATCATGCGCTACAAGCAATTTTGGAATATTTGCCTCTTCCCTGCGCTGTATCATGCTCCCTCTTCCAGCAATCAGATAAATCATTGCCCCAGCTATTAAGCCGAATAAAGCGAGCATTAAATCGCCAGTGAAAATTGCCCCCATTATGGAAATCATTATTATAAATCCCACAATTGTAGTTATTACCTGAGCCTGCTGCTGTTCCCTTTTCCTAGCCTCAATTTTCATTCTCTCTACAATTTCTTTTCCCTTGCCAGCAGGAACGACACGAATGCGAGGAGTGTTGGGATCGTCTGGATTTGGATAGACTAAAATATCCTCAAGCTCTTCTTTTGGCAGAAATTCAGTCATGGCTCTAGCAAGCATTGATTTGCCAGTTCCTGGCTCTCCAATAAGCATGACATGTCTTTTCTGCTTGGCTGCCTGTCTGACTACATCAACAGCATGATCCTGTCCAATAACCTGATCTATTAACAGCTTCGGTATCTCCACATCCGCTGTTGTTTTGAAATCTTGCTTTTCAATCCATTCATCTATACTTGGGGAGCTCATTTTTTGTTTATAAGAACATGTTTTATATAATGTTTTTTATGTGATTTGAAGAGTTTTTTGACGAATGGTATGAACTCATTCAATGGTTTTTCCATTGATTTCATCAAAAACATAAAGACTTTTATAAGATGAAGTCTTTTTAAAATGATTTAATGAATAAAAAAATTCTAGGGAAATATGTATTTTTGTGTACAATATTTGTCTGTCTATTAAATATTACTTTTTCAAATGCTGCAGATTACGACAATGATGGAATCGATGATGAAAATGAAAAAACGCTTGCAGAAAGATTCGCCCCTATCTTTTATTTTGAAAAGGAAGAAGAACTATTTCCTGTTAGCGTTAGATACCACCTCTCAAACTCAAATTTAAATAAAAGCACAGGGAATACCTCAATACTAATCGATGCAAATCCAAGCATGGAGGAACTTTCCCAATACAATGATGTGAGTGAAAACTACTATCTTGATAACAGAAAAGGAACAATAGAGGATGATGGTATAATAAAAGATTACAGAGAAAACATGGGCAGCTTGGGATATACGGTGTATTCTCATGTTTTCAAGCGAAATAATAACACAATTATCCAGTACTGGATGTTTTACGCTTTTAATAAAGGCACGCTCAACACACATGAAGGTGACTGGGAAATGGTCCAAATCATCTTAGATGAGGATGGAAAGCCAGTCAAAGCGATGTACAGCCAGCATATAGGCGGACAGAAAGCAGAATGGGAACAGGTGGAGAGGAACAGAGAACACATAAAAGTTTATGTCGCTAGAGGCAGCCATGCAAATTATTTCCGTTATTATCAAGGAATGCTTGGTCTGGCAAGAGATGTTGTTGGAAAAAATGGCAGAATATTGGTACCGGGTGATTATAGCTTGGTTATTTTGGGAGAGGCAGGAGAGGAAAATCATGAGACAAATCAAAACTGGATTGATTTCGCTGGCAGATGGGGTGATTTTGGAGGAGAGGAAGACGAGCTGAGAGGAAAAAGGGGGCCTTATGGTCCTGTTTACAGAGAAAATGGAAAAATGTGGAATGGTATGGAATGGGGAGATTCATTGCCGGCATTGAGAAATAATGTGCTTAAAATAGAGTGGTTACTCTATCATTTTACCACACTATATTTTATCGTATTAGTAGCTTCTCTTGCCTTTATTTTATTTTCAATTTATAGAAGATATAAAAAAGGCGGGTTGAAAAAGCCTTTTATTCATCTTCTCAAAATAGATGGAATCAATATGAAGAGTATAGGAAATATTCTTGCAATAATTGGTGTTGCTCTTGCAATAGCGGCTCTTTTTTACCCCTGGTATGATGTATCTGTTAATATACTAGAGGGTAAATACAAAACACCGGGATGGACAGAAATACTTTCAATTGATGGAATGCAGGGTGTACAAATAAATTTGCTTGAAGCAAATAGTGGAATGATTCAGATAGGAGCGTTGCCTATTCCATTTTCTCTTATAATTGGTGCAGCTATAATATTCTTCATTTTGGGAATAATAGGCATAGAAAGCAAAAAAGCAGGTAAAAAGTATATGATGAGAGGTATAAAATTCTTAATCCCTGTAATACTCATCATTATAGGCATAATGTCTCTGCAAATTCTGGCATTTCAAATTGGTGAAATTGAAGCAGCAAAAGATGCAAAAGAAATAATAAAGAATATTTCCTCGCACCCTATTGGAGGTGAAGATACGCTGAATCTTCCAGACTACGGTAATGTTTATTTAGAATGGGGGCTGGAAAAAGGCGCCATTCTGCTTCTTCTATCCAGTATTCTGCTCATAATTTCAGGATTGATTGAACTGATGGTAAAAGAGAATAACCCTTTACCAAAAAATCATTAATCTTATATACTCTTCGCCATTAAATTTTAGGGGTGGGATGTATTTAAGAGAAATTGAACTTGAAAACTTTAAATCATTTGGTAACAGAGTTAGGATACCCTTTCTTCCTGGTTTTACAGCAATAACAGGGCCGAATGGCTCTGGAAAATCAAATATCATCGATGCCATTCTTTTTGTTTTAGGTGTAAGAAGTCCTAAAATGGTGAGGGCTGAGAGGCTGAGCGATTTAATTTTTAAAGGAGAAAAGGAGGCGAAATATTGTAAGGTTTCTCTGGTTTTTGATAATTCATCTAGAGAGATTCCTGTAGATAGCGATGAAATCATACTCACAAGAAAAATAAGAATGGCTCCACTCCCCAATAATCCGGAGAACTATTACAGCTATTTTTACATAAATGGGAAGGCAGCGTCATTAAATGAATTTGTTGAATTATTATCGGCAGCAAACATTTCTTCAAGCAGCATAGTGCAGCAGGGTGATGTTACAGCAATAGTTGAAATGGGGGATGTGCAAAGAAGAAAAATTATAGATGAAATCGCTGGAATATCAGAATTTGATAAGGAAATAGAAAAGGCAAAGAAAGAAAGAGAGGAAGTTGAAAGAAATATAGAACATATTGAAATTATTCTGAGCGAAATAAGAAGACAGATAAGGCAGCTTAAAAAAGAGAGAGATGAAGCAGTCAAATACAAGCAGTTAATTGAAGAGCTTGAAAGGAAAAAGGCGATGATGGCTTACAAGAAGAGACTCGAGATAGAGAAGGAAATTAGCGAGGTGCAAAAACAGATTGAAAATTATGAGAAGAACAGGCAGAAATATGAGGAAGAGATAAAAAAATTAAAGGAGATTTATAAGGAAAAGCAGATAAGATTCCAGGAAATAGATGATAAACTTACAGAGATAGGGGGAGAAGAGCTAATTGAAATAAAAAATAAGATTGATTTTTTTAAAGAAGAGGCAATAAAAGCGAAGGAAAAAATAAATTACTATCGTAAGGAAATAGCAGAGAAAAAGGGAGAGGTTAAAGAGCTAGAGGCTCTTTTAAATAAAATTGAAAAGGAAGAGAAAAATTATCAGAAACAGTTAAAAAGGCTGAACGCTGCAATTGAAGACAAGAGAAAGGAAT
>MTNE01000069.1 GCA_002011355.1 Thermoplasmatales archaeon JdFR-43
TCTCTCATCTCAACCATATAGGTTTCTTTTACATAATCACCATCAAAAAAGTTTAAATTAAGGGAAAGGAGAAAAAGAACGGTAGCTATGGTTACTCCCTTTACCATTCTCTTGCTACCTTCTCAAGCAGGTGTAGCAAATACTTCCAGAATTCTTCAACACTTTTTATATGCACCCTTTCATCAGGGCTATGGGGATGTTCTATTTGTGGACCTATAGAAATAATCTCGTTTATTCCTGTGAGATCCCCTATTACTCCTGTCTCCAGTCCAGCGTGTATTGCCTTTTTCTCTGGCTCTTTTCCATATAACTCCTTAAATGCATCAGATGCTATTTTGAGCAATCTGGAGTCAAGATTTGGCTTCCATCCAGGATATTTGCTTCCTTCCTCAACATTTGCCTTTGCAAGCTCTGCCATGCATCTTATACTCTGCATTACTGCATCTAAGGCAGAGTTTATTGAACTTCTTGAACTCATGACAACTGTAGCCTCTCCATCCATTCTTATTGTTGCAAGATTTGTTGATGTTTCAACAAGCCCTTCAACTTCCTGACTCATTGCCAGCACGCCATGTGGCAGTGACATAAGCAGCTTTATTAGTCTCTCATTTGTTTCCTCATCAAGCACTTTTGTTATCCTGCATTTTTCCACTTCCACCTTCAAATTTGGTTCTGTTCTTGAATATTCGTTTCTGAATGCAGCTTCCAGCTCTCTTATCTTTTCTATTGCATTTTCTCCAGCTACAACTTCTGCCATTGCCTCCCTGGGTATTGCATTGTGTTTATCTCCACCTTCAATTTTGCTTATCCTTGCATTTATGTTGTACAGGATGCGGGTGAGCAATTTTATCGAATTTGCCCTTCCCTTGTCGATTTCTATGCCTGAATGTCCACCTTTGAGTCCCTTTACTGTTATTCTCAATCCTTCCTTATCAACTTCTTCAAATTTTAATGGCAGCTTTATTGTTGAATTTCCTCCTCCTGCACACCCTATGTATATGACACCAAAATCCTCACTATCCAGATTGATGAGTAGATTGCCCTTTATGAATTCCTTTTTCAGTCCAAAGGCTCCTGTCAACCCAGTTTCCTCATCAACTGTAAATAGAAATTCTAGAGGCCCATGCTTTGCATCTTTAATTTCCATCAAGGCAAGGCACATTGCAAGGCCAATGCCATTATCTGCTCCCAGTGTTGTTCCNTTTGCCTTAACCCATTCTCCATCCACATATGGCTGTATGGGATCTTTACTGAAGTCATGTTCCACATCCTTGTTTTTCTCGCAAACCATATCCATATGGCATTGCAATGTCACCATTGGCGCATTATCGTAACCATTTGCCTTTTTCCTTGCAATAACATTTCCCACATCGTCTTTTTCTANTTCGAGTCCATGCTGTTTAGCCACTTCCATTATGTATTCTGCAATCTTTTCTTCATGCTTTGAGCATCTTGGAATTTTACATATCTCCTCAAAATATTTCCACACTATTTTAGGCTCTAAATTTTCTAGCATAAAAAGGAATGAAAATTTTGTATAAAGAATTTATGGAGGTGATTTTAATTATAAAATGTTTTTCGGTGCTTATTAATCTCTGGCTTATCTCGTCCATTATCAAAAGAACGCAGTATTTTTCATATTCCATAATGACATGCTTTTCTTGACCATTTCTTCAATATCAGGAGAAGCAGCAACAATCCATAAAAAGACAATTATTCTTAAATTAAAATCTTCTCTTTATATTTGGACCATATCCGATATACTTAAAAACCTTTACGACATAACATTTAATAGGGATGAAGATGAATAAAAGTATTATTGTTGCAGCATTGTTAATGTGCTCTTTCATAGGATACGTTAACGGAGTTGACGATCCAAAGGCAGATTTTACATGGACTCCAGAGAATCCATCAACTGCAGATGTTGTGCAGTTTATGGATAATTCTACACCCCAAACAGATATAGTGGAGAGAGTATGGTATTTTGGAGATGGAAATGGTTCCATTGAACAAAATCCAACACATCAGTATGCAAGACCGGGCGTATATACTGTGACACTCGTTGTTGTATGGAATATAAGTGGCAACTTAACTGCAGATGTGGCAGAGAAAAATATAACCATAGAAAATCAGCCACCTGTTGCTGATGCAGGGCCCGATCAGCTGGTTAATTCAAAAATAGTTACCTTAGATGGCTCAGCCAGTTATGATCCAGATGGCACTATAGTTGCATGGCGCTGGGATTTTGGAGACGGAACAACAGGAGAGGGAAAAACTGTTAAACATACATACTCAGAGGATGGAGTATATACTGTATTGTTGAATGTTACGGATGATTTCGGAGCATATGATGAGGATACTTGCCAGATAACAGTGGATACTTCTGCACCCCGCACTACAGTTGAGTTAAATGGCACTCTTGGAGAAAATGGATGGTATATCAGCAATGTAACCGTTGAACTTATAGTAAATGAAACAATCAGTGGAATAAATGCAACATTTTACAGGCTCGATGGTGGAAACTGGACTCTTTATGAAGAACCATTTGTAATTAGTGAGGAAGGAGTGCATTTGCTGGAATTTTATTCTGATGATGAGGCTGGAAATGTTGAGGATGTGAGGAATGTTACAATAAAAATAGATAAGACAGCACCATCTGTTGACATAGCAACCCCTGCAGAAAAGAGACTATATATTTTTGGAAGGAATATTTTGCCAACATTCCGCAAGACAATAGTCATAGGAAAGATAACTGTTGAAGCAGTTGCAACAGATAATATAGGCGTGGAGGTTGTTAAATTCTATGTTGATGGAGAAGAAATGGCAAATGTGACAGCACCCCCATACACATGGAAATGGGGAGGAAACATTGGAACAAAGAATCTTACAGTAAAGGCATTTGATGAAGCGGGCCTGTATGGCAGCAAGAGCAGGGATGTATTAATAATAAGTCTTTTCAAGCCAAGAGAAAGCATTGAAACAGCCCCAGAAGCTGTGACAACAGACCTATAATTTTTCCCACCCATTTTTCTTATTTTATCTTAATATTATTTTTATCCACAAAAATTAAAAGAAGAAGCTAAATTATTTCTCCAGGGCCCGTGGGGTAGCTTGGTTATCCTTGTGGCTTCGGGAGTCATAGACCCGAGTTCAAATCTCGGCGGGCCCACTTTACATTTTTTAATTTTTATTTAATACACAGTAACTCCTTTTACTCCCTTTGCTTTTCCAAGTTTTTTTATTAAGTGAGTGGGCAATGCTTTTTCTGTTACAATAAAAAGTTTTGGCTCTTCTGTTATCATATAATCATCAACATTTGCTTGGCGAATACTTATTTTCTCATCTGCCAGTATTTTTGCCACGCCTGCAAGTATCCCAGGCATAGAGGCATCGACGGGAATTATCTCCACAACGCCCCATTTCATTTCAGGAGCCAGTTCTTTAAAATTGCATGTTGGTTGCAGCAGAGAGAAAATTTTTCTCAGCTCCTTTTCCCTTTCGATTGTCTCAACTGTTTTCATAACAGCTCTTCTATCAACTCCAGCAGCCCTCGCAATTTTTGAGAAGGAGAGCTCAATATCTCCGCAGTAAATTCTCCCGTTTTTAACACTCAATCCATATGAAATGAGAAGTTGCGCTATTTTCTGCTGGGCAGGATATTTCCTGAAATATTTTGTAAGAATTTTTTTCCACATGATATAATATGTGGTAGAGAATAAGAAGTTTACTATAATGCATAATTTTATACATTAAAGAACAATTTTATACAAAATTTTATATACTTTGTAGATATATCTTCTCATGGAGAGGAAGATTTTGCTTGACGAGGAAGAGTTGCCAGATAAGTGGTACAATATACAGGCAGATGTGGAAATTCCACCTCCTCTTCATCCCGCAACATTGGAACCATTGAAGCCAGAGGATATGGAGCCAATTTTTCCTAAAGCACTGATAAAACAGGAAATGAGCAGGGAAAGATGGATAAGAATACCTGAGGAAATAAAAGAGATATATAAAATATGGAGGCCCACCCCATTGTACAGAGCAACAGGTCTAGAAAAGTTTCTGAAGACGCCTGCAAAAATATTTTATAAATGGGAAGGAGTAAGTCCTCCAGGAAGCCATAAACCAAATACATCTGTAGCGCAGGCATATTACAATGCAAAGGAAGGCGTAGAGCGTCTCACAACTGAGACAGGCGCTGGTCAATGGGGCTCCGCTCTGGCTTTTGCCTGCAGATTTTTTGACTTAAAATGCACAGTTTATATGGTTAAGTGCAGCTATGAGCAGAAGCCCTATCGTCGCATATTAATGCAGACATGGGGTGCTGAAGTTATANCAAGCCCGAGTGATAAAACAGAGTTTGGCAGAAAAATAAGGCAAGAGATGCCATCTACAGCTGGAAGCCTAGGCATTGCCATAAGTGAGGCAATAGAGGACGCAATTAAGCATGAAAACACAAAATATTCTCTCGGCTCAGTTTTAAATCATGTTGTTTTGCATCAGACAATCATTGGCCTGGAGATNAAAAAGCAGTTTGAAATGCTTGATCTAAAGCCAGATGTGATATGTGGATGCGTTGGAGGAGGAAGCAATTTTTCTGGCGGGATATTTCCTTTTGTTCCAGATAAAATTAATGGCGAAGAAATAAAATTCATTGCAGCGGAGCCAATGGCCTGTCCAACATTAACCAAAGGAATATATGCATATGATTTTGGCGATACAGCTCAGCAAACACCATTACTCAAAATGCATACACTCGGCCATGATTTCATTCCTCCTGCCATACATGCTGGAGGTCTTCGCTATCATGGAGATGCACCTTTGCTATGCAAGCTCGTCGATGAGGGCATTGTTGAAGCAAGAGCTTATTATCAGAATGAAGTTTTTGAANCTGCAAAAATTTTCGCTCAAACAGAAGGATTTGTTGTCGCACCTGAAACAGCCCACGGCTTGAANGCTGCAATAGATGAAGCAATAAAATGCAGGGAAAAGAAAGAAGAAAAGGTGATATGTTTTGTTAACAGCGGACACGGTTACTTTGACCTGGCAGCATATGATCTATACAACAATGGCATGCTGCAGGATTATGAATATCCCGAGGAATTAATCAAAGAGGCGATACAGCGTTTACCATGCGTATAGGGTTTGTTGTTAATCCNATAGCAGGAGCAGGAGGCAAAGTTGGCTTAAAAGGAAGCGATAATGTGGAAGAAGCATTGAAAAGTGGGGGAACCCCAGTTGCTCCTTCGAAAGCTGCCGAATTCTGCAAATATCTGGATGCAGAAATAATAACATGTTCGTCCTCAATGGGAGCAGATTATATCGATGGGAAAATTATCTATAAAACACCAAAAAAGACAACTGCTGATGACACAATAAAAGCTTGCAGTAAATTTTTGAAGTATGGCGTGGACTTAATCATATTTGTTGGTGGCGATGGTACTGCAAGAGATGTCTATAATGCAGTTGGCAAAAAAGTGCCTATATTGGGTATTCCAGCAGGCGTTAAGATGTATTCTGGAGTATTTGCAATAAATGTGAATAAAGCCATAGAAATTGTAAATGCATTTAAGGAAGGAAAGGCTGAGAAAGTGGAAAGAGAAATAATGGATATTGATGAGGCAGCATTTCGGAAGGATCTACTAAAAATAAAACTCTTCGGGTATGCTTTATGTCCAGCGATAAAAAATTTCCTTCAGAACGGAAAAAGAATTTTTAGAGGAGAAAATGAGGCAAAGAAAGAAATTGCAAGATTTATGGCTTTGATATGTAAAGAAGGAACATATATCTTGGGGCCAGGAAGCACAGTAAAGGCAATAGCAGATGAGATGGGCATAGAAAAAACACTACTGGGTGTAGATGTTATTGAAAATGGAAAAATAATAGCAAAGGATGCAAATGAGGAGGAAATTTTAAAGGCGATAGAAGGAAAGAAAGCAAGAATAATTGTAAGCCCTATAGGTGGCGAAGGATTCATTTTTGGCAGAGGAAATCAGCAGATAAGCAGCAGGGTAATTGAGAAGGTAGGAGTGGAAAATATAATTGTGGTTGCAACTCCTCAAAAATTGATGCAGACTCCTTTCCTATATGTTGATACTGGCGACAGGTTTCTAGATAAAAAATTTGCTGGATGGATAAGCGTTATCGCCGGCTTTGGTATTGCAATAAGAAAGAGGATTGTAATTTAGTTTACTTAATATATATAGTAAATAAACAACATATACTAAATATACATTTAATTTAAACTTTTTCCAGGAGATAAGATTTAATGAAGTCTCTTCTGTTATGAAATGCCACAACTTTAAAGCCAGAGGGCAAAAAATCCTTTCTTCCATATATGACATCCATGAAATCCCATGTTTTCCTGTAAACTATTTTCGCATCCTTCTTCATTTCCTTTCTCAATCTTTCAAAAACTTTCTCTTTTGGCTCTACTCCAAATGAGATTATTATGAAGTCAAAATCTTTTACAGGGTAGCTCAATGCATCTCCTTCTTCAATCATGACATTTTTGAGGCCATATTCTTTGACAAT
>MTNE01000039.1 GCA_002011355.1 Thermoplasmatales archaeon JdFR-43
AAATATCCACCTGATTACAGCAGGCACCGCATGTTCTCGTCGTCTCAAAGGAAGATCATATCCTTCCTTCAACTTATTTAGAATTGAAGATAGGGAGATTTTATTAAAGGAAATTAATGTGAGCGATGGCAGTGAAAAAGAAATTTTGAATCATAAATTAACCATTCCCTGAAACATTATCATGGAAAATATGGTTACAATGCTAAAAAATGCTACAGCAGTTGGTAAAGATTGACCCAGACTATACATAAATTGTATTTTATCATCCCCCTCATCTATTCCATTTGCAAATCTTGTAAGCAAGAAAACAAGCTGAATTATATAAATGCCCACAACAAATACAAAATATTCTGGGGGAACATTTTCAAATGAAAAATCCATACTCCCAAATAAAGATTGGCTAGTCTCTTTATCCAGTAATTCAAAGTCAATTGATGAAAGCACATTTGAAATTAAATTTGTTATTCCCAGCGTAACTCCTGCTATCATTGGAGCAAATATAGTTGCTGTAGAGCGAAGAGTCGAAGTTAAAATTCCTAGAGCATTTCTTATATTCTTTTCCACGTCCTGCAATTGCTTGAGATGATCTGCTATCTTTACAATCGCAATACCTGCAGCAATGTAACTTTTTTTCACACCTTCAACAAATAATCTCATTATCGCTCTTATTCTATCTGAATAAACATGTTTCAGCGAGCCAAATTTTTTGTCAAAAAGGGCATCGCCAGTATTCATTCTCATGGAAAGAAGATTGAAAGAAGTCTGCGAAAATACTTCTCCCATTTTGGAACCTTTTAAAGCTCTTGATGCATAACTGAATGCCTCTTCAGCAGGCCTTCCTTCCATTATCCTTTTTCCTAGAACATATAAAGAATCGCTAAACTCTCTTTCCATCTGTCTTATATTGTCTCTGATTTTTTTGTATGGGGTATATGTTTTTAGACAGTATATAGATATGGCAACAGTAAACCCCCAAAGAATAAGAAATACAGGTATACAAGATGCTATACTGCCTTCGTTGCCGCCTATTAAAAAATTGAGTGGTCCTGCATTAAGATTAAAAGGGCGTAAAAGAAGAGAGAAAATACCGGGCAAAGCTATTATACTGCCTGTAATGGTAGCGGTTACAAGATTTGCTCTTTTGTTTATTTTTTCAAGTGAAGGATGCTCTTCTGGAACTACAGGTGGATTAAATGTAGCTGGCCTAGAAACTAAGACCTTCCTTATATAGAGAAATAGGAGGAGAGGAAGAACAATATCATACAAAATGAAAATCTGAAATATGGTGAGGCGAAGACCCACTATGGCGGCAGCAGGCATCATTGCAATTAATGCAAGAGGAATCATAACACCTATAGAATAAATAACAAGAGTGGGCTGATGTAATTTATTCGCAAACTCAATCATTGTTGATTTTGTTCCCTCAAGCACTACATCTAAACTTCTATCTAGAGTTACATTTCTTTCCCCTTGGTTTCTTTCATGAATAGCGCTCCTTACCAAATGGAGGGCTCTTTTCAGGTAATCGCTCCATTTGCCCCACATATCTGCAAAATATGTTATGGCATCGTCTATGCTCTTATGTATTCTTACTTCCAAATCCCACATCAATTTTTTTAAATCTTTTGCAAGAGAAGTTTTTGATTCTTTTGCAGCAAAACGGAGAGCATTTTCAAGATTTGGGATAAGCTTGAGATACATGACTATATAACTCAAAACTTCGGGAATATCTCCAAGAGAATGGATTTTCATATATCTTGCCTTCGCCTTTGGATATTCACTGAGGAGCTGTAAAGCTGTTAAAGGAAGGGCTAGGGTAATGGCTGCCATCATAAGAATTGTTACATATCCTATATTGCTTAAAGAAAAACCATAAAATGCTACAATAACTATATCCAAGAACAAAGCTGCAATAAAAGCCAATATTGCCCCTGCATAAGAAAATAATAAAATTTCATATGGTTCAACGTCCAAGCCTGTAAAAGTAAGAGAATCTATAAATTCTTTTGAAACTGCCTTTTCTGCTTTTCTTTTAAATTTTTTTATATCTCCGACTATCCAAGAAAAATTTTTCACTGCAAATTTACATCCTTTCTCAAACCATTCACTCATCTAAATCTTTTAACATACTCTTTATACCACTTCATCCATTTCTCTTCCACCTCTTTATAGTCTGGCGAGCCATGCTCTCTCGTGCTCTCCTCTATCAGCATCCAGAAGGCATTATTGGCATCTCTTACAGCCTTGGCTTCCAGCAATTTCGGATTTTCTTCGCCATATTTTATCATCTCTTCTCTTATTTTACTCCTCAAAGAAATATTTTCTATTGCTTCTTCAATGCTTATTCCCCATTCCTTGGCTATTCTTCCAATAACCTCAGATTGGCCCATATCTAACAAATCAGTTGCCTCCAATTTATCCTCTTCCGCATTATATGTCATAACATCTGCGAAAATTTTATCTGGATCCACCTCTTTTCCCCATCCTCTTTTTATAACTTCTGATATTTGTATCACTCTTCTTTTCTTTTCCATTCCGCCCCCTATACGAATGGGAGCAGCTATGATAACAATATCTGTTGCTTTGAAGGAAGTAGGGGCTACACCAATATCATATACTATCCTCTCAAAAACATCTCTTGTTGTAGCACCATGTATCGTGCCCAATACAACATTTCCTGCTGCTCCTACTCGCATTGCCTCAAAAAGTACTTTTGTTTCTTCTCCTCTCACCTCTCCCAAGATTAATACGGATTCTCCCAAGCGTAAAGCGGTTCTTAATGCTGTTTTTGGGTCAACGCCTCCACTACTCTCTCCAGCTGTTATTGGTTGTGTTATGAGTGACTGGATTTTATATCCTAAAGCCTGTAGCTGATCAATTGGAAGTTCTGGGGTATCTTCCAGTGTTAATATTCTATATCTCTGGGGAATTTCGAGTATTAGAGAAGAAAGCAGGGAAGTTTTTCCTGCTCCTCTGCTTCCAGCTATTAATATGGTAGCCTGCCCATCGATAAGAAAACTCAACAAGCCCGCTGCTTTTGGGGTTAACATATTCCTTGCGATCAATTTTGGCAGTGTCCAAGGCGTTATGCTATGGCGGCGTATGGCAAAAGCCACTCCTTTTGGAGTAAGAGGATTTGAAATAGCTGCAATTCTCGAACCATATTTTTCTAACCCCATATCCAGAATGGGAGAAGCTTCAGAAAAGGGCCTTCCACTAAGGCTTCTGAAACGGGATGACAAAGCCTCAACATCTTGCTCTGAAAAATAAATGTTTGTAGTGTATTCTTCCCCTTGCCATACAATATGCAATGCATTGTTGGAAACAGGCGCATTGATATAAATATCCTGAATATTTTCATCCATAAGCAAATCCTCCAGCAAACCCAAGCCCGCTGTATATTTGGCAAAAATATCAGCCAGCATTTCTAACTCTTCCATATCAAGATGGATTCCTTCTTCCTCTGCTATATTCCTAATTGTTTCTCTTGCAAATTTTGTAAAGTACTCCCTAGATGTTTCTGGATCCATAAATGATGCATCGCTTGGTCTGTGTCTTGCAAGTTTTTCTCTGATTTTCTGCAAAATTTTTAATTGATTGGGGGAAAGATTATATTCTGGAGGAATAATAAAATATAATTTTTCGGGGCGGGTAGCCAGAGAATATAAAGAAATTTGCAGGGGTCTTCCTCCTTCTCTTTTTACCTCATATTTTTTAATGAAGATTGCATCCGGGGGAGGTGTTAAATGAATGTATGTATCAAAGAAAATGGGGCGCATATATGGTTGCATTTCATACATGTAATAATAATCACTTCCCTTACTTTCGTCAATTTTTAATTCCAGTTCTCCTTTGCTTATAACTTCCATTAACATCTGAATGTATCTTCTTTTACACGCACTGCAGCTATCTCCTTCCAAAATAACAGGTTTCTTTGTTTTTTTTATTTCCCTCTTTATTTCATTCTTTATCTTCTTATACCCTTCTATTGGGTCTCTGATAGCAGCTTCTTTTATTTCCTTTATCCTTTCTTTTCTTTTTTCTATGCATCCTTCGCATTTTTTGTCCTCTCTACCTACAACATCAATTGATGAAACTCCTTCAACAAAAACAGCCAGACTTTTCATGAGTTCCAGTGCATGCCCATCAAAAACCTTAACAAAAGGGTGCTGTAATAACAGGCGCCCGATATCAGCTTCTTTTTTTAATATTTCTATTATACCTTGTCTGCAGGTTTCATCCATCAAACTTGAGGCATTTTCACATTCTTCACAGTTCAAAATTGCAATTCTTTTATCCCCCTCTTTTCTTATTTCATAATTACAATTCATAAACCAAAGATTAATTAATTGTTCACCTATATATTTTTCGATGGAAAAAGCGAAAATATCAGATAAGTTATATGTTTTGGGGAGGAGGGAAAAAACAGGGGGAGGCACATTAAATATCGGGAGATATTATGCACTTGATGGGTCATTAGGCTCACATGTTTACATTGATGCATTGAAGCCTCATGTAGTTTTGATTTGTGGAAAAAGAGGATATGGCAAATCATATACAATGGGCACTTTTATTGAAGAAATAGCTTCTTTAGAGGAGGAGGCAAGAGAAAACATAGGAATAGTTGTTATCGATACTCTCGGCATATTCTGGACATTAAGTCAGCCAAATAAAAGACAGGTGAATTTGATAAAAAAATGGGGGATGGATGCAAAAAATTTTGAAATAAAAATATTTTCATCAGAAGAAAATGTAAATGAGTATAGAAACAAAGATATAGATGCAGAAGAGCTGCTGATAAAAACTTCTGAGTTAAATCAGCATCACTGGGCTCAATTATTTAATCTTGCTCCAACAGATTATGTGGCTGCTGCTATAGGGAGAGCAGTAAATAGAGCAAGGGAAAAGAAAGAGGATTTCGATATAGAAGATATTATAGAATTTCTGGAGGGAGATGATAGGCTTAGAGATGAAATAAAGGTGGTAGCTGAAAATCTTCTGTATATGGCTAAAGAATGGAAGATATTTGATAAAAATGGCACATCAATTTATGACATTGTGAAAGGAGGCAGAATAACGATACTTGATATAAGTCCATTTGCAGAGGAGCTCAAGATTGTAATTGTTGCGATAATTTCGAGAAAAATATTTGAAGAGCGTGTTAAAGAAAGGAGGAAATATGAAGAAATGCTCATGGAAGGAAGCAATAAAAGAAAGGAGGAAATTCCTATAACCTGGCTTGCAATTGATGAAGCCCATGTTTTTTTGCCAGAAGAAGAATGTTTAACGAAAGATGTGCTTATAAAACAGTGGATGCGTCAGGGAAGGCAGCCTGGAGTGGCTTTAATTTTAGCTACACAGAGGCCCAGTTCTTTGGATGCTGAAGTATTGTCACATAGCGACATAATAATATGCCATCGCCTTACAGCTCAGGAAGACATAGATGCTTTGAATAAAGTACGCCCCACTTACATGCAGGGGGAAATAGGAGATGCAATAAAAAGGATAGGAACAGAAAAAGGGGTAGCTTTAATTTTAGATGATACCTCAGAGGCAGTTCATATTATAAAGATTCGTCCTCGTCTGAGTTGGCACGGCGGAGAAGAACCATCGGCAATGATAAAAAATGATTGAGTTGTTCTTCATTTCGCTTGCATTAGCAGGCACATTCATCGCCTCATATATTGACATTAAGACAAAAGAGATTCCCAATATTCTCACCTTCTCAATGATTTTTGTTGGGCTGATATTATTTTTCGCAAAATATTACCGGGAATGGCTCTTTTTTATTCCACTAGCTGCTTCTTATTTTTTCATATGGATTTTATGGCGGCTTGGACTCTGGGGAGGAGGGGATGCAAAGCTTGTTATGGGAATAATTTCTTTGATTTCACCATTCTATGGAATTGATTTTATACCAGTCTTTTTTATTGTGATTGGGGCTGTTGCTACAATTCACTATTGTATATTTGGTCTGGTAAATGAAATGAGGGAGGGAAAAGCCATAAAATTTGTAACAGTTATTGCCTCAATGTTTGTTATATCATTTATCACTTATTTTGTAGCATCCTTATTTTTGCGTTCTTTTGCCATTTTACTAGCTGTTATTGCATTCTTTATTGCCGGGGATATTTCCTCTTCATTTCTTCCATGTAAAAAAATAGTGCCCTTATCTGAAAAAATAATTGGAGAGCCACTGGCAGAAATAATTTACATAAAAAATGGAAAAGTTATCAGAAAAGAAAAAAACGCTTCCATGATAATGAATTTGATTAAAAGACAAAAAATGGAGGGAAGAATTCTTGCCAAGCCAAACTACTATGGTTTAACAATAGAAGAAATAGATAAACTCAAAAATTACTGTGATAAAATAGTCGTTTTTACCACATATCCAATGGCTCCTATTATATTTGTGGCTCTTTTGCTCACTCTTTTATTTGGCAAACACGTGACATTTTTCATCAATATTTAAATGACTTTGTATTTTCATTTTATGGAATTTCGTCTGATTATAGATGGTTACCGAAATGCATATGA
>MTNE01000184.1 GCA_002011355.1 Thermoplasmatales archaeon JdFR-43
GCATTTATTTCAATCATTTTTCTTGCCACTATTGGCGCGCCAACTTTTGTATATACAATCTCTCCTCCTTTTGCTCTCACATAATCCTCCACGCAACTTGAAGTTGAAACAGGTGTGACCACTTTTCCCCTCTTTTTCTCCACCTTATATCCTGCAACAATTGCCAGGCTTTTATCTCCATAGACAAATTCTCCATTTTCATCAACAAAGATTGCTCTATCAGCATCACCATCATAAGCAATGCCTAAATCTGCTCCAGTTGCCTTAACCGTTTTCATCAAATCTTTTATATTCTCTGGTGTGGGCTCTGGCTGCCTCCCTGGAAAATTTCCATCTGGCTGGGCGTTTAGAGATATAACATCTGCCACCTGGCTAACCAAGTATGGCATTGCATAACATGCTGCTCCATTTCCACAATCAAGAACAACCTTAAACTGCCTTTCCTTTATTTTTTCTGCATTTACCAACGAAAGAATGCCTTCTATATAAAAATCCAGAATATCAATATCATAAACTTTTCCCAGTTCATTCCATCCCGCCTTTTTAAAACGCTCATTGAAATATATTTTTTCGATTTCCTTTTCCTTATTTCTTGATAGTTCAACACCATCTTCGTCAACAACCTTTATACCATTAAATTCNGGTGGATTGTGGGAGGCTGTGATAATAACGCCTGCATCAGCATCACTATGNTTTACATAATATTGCAAAGCAGGAGATGGAGCTATTTTCGCATCAAATACATTGCATCCTGTGGAAATTAAGCCAGATATAACAGCATTTTTTAGCATTTCATTTGATGTTCTTGTATCTGTGGCAATGATTATATTTCCTTCAAAATAACTTCCTATAGCTTTTCCGAGTTTCAGTGCAAGTTCTGAAGACATACTCTCATTTGTTATACCTCTAACTCCATTCGTTCCAAATAATCGTTGCATAAAGAGAAAATAAAAGCTATATAAAAAATGTTATACATAAGCGAGAAGCCAGGAATTAGTAAAATGAAACGTTTGATAGCCTTCCTATATCTGTATTCATGTCTTCAATCATTTTTTCTCTGAAACAAATAGCTATCGTTGGCTTGTTGCACGAGTTATTAATTCTAATGCTACCTGTATCCAGCAAAATTTTTTTATTTTTCAGTTTTCACAATAGCAGGGAGAAGAAATATAAATCTTTCCTACATATATTTCCTATGAAAATTATGCCAGTGCTGATGGTGGGCTTACTTTTACTGTCTCTTTTTCCAGTTACACAGAGCAATTATAATTTGACAGAAGCTGTAATCAAGCAGATTAATGAAGAATTGCTTGAATATTATCTTACTACTCTTGTAAGCTTTGGACCTCGTTACACTGGAAGTCAGCAATGTTATGAAGCAGAGGAATGGGTATATGAAGAACTTTTATCAATGGGGTTGAATGTTTCCTATTATGAGTGGAAGATGGGAGGCTTTGAAGATAGGAATATAGTGGCCACTCTTCCAGGAGAGGATGATTATATTGTCATTATTGGTGCTCATATGGATACCACAGAAAACTCTCCTGGAGCAGATGACAATGGCTCGGGTGTGGCTGCGGTTCTGGCTATTGCAAAGGTTTTGAGCCAGTACAGGCTTGCTCATACAATAAGATTTTTGATTTATACTGGCGAGGAGGTTGGAACNTATGGAAGCTACAGTTATGCAAGACATGTATATGAGAATGGAGAAAAAATTGTTGCAGTTTTAAATCCAGATATGGTTGGATATGCAGACACAGCTAAAGGTGGCAGATACATGAGGTTTTTTGAATCAGAAAGAGCAAAATGGATTACAGATTTTGCAATAGACGTTAGCAACAAATATTATGGGCTGTTAGAAATGAATGTGGAAAGGGTGCCAAATTATCCGGGAGCAGATCATCAGGCATATCTTGAATATGGTTATGATGCAGTTTTTATGGCACATTATGATGGCTATCGATATGGCCATTCTCAAAACGATAGCATAGATAAAATAAATTTCACATATGAAACTAAAGCAGCCCGTTTTCTCGCTGCCATTCTGGTGGAGCTTGCAAACAAGCCAGTGAAAACATATGTCCAAATAAAAGAGCCGAAAGAAGGCTATCTTTACATTTTTGATCATGCAGTAATGCCAGTTGTATCCAGAACATGGTATTCAGGAATGAGNGGCATAACTATTATCATTGGAAGNGTGACTGTTTTGGCGGAAGTGGATGGNGAGGTNGAGAAGGTTATATTTGCTATTGATGATAGAATGTGGAGATGGGATTATTCTCCGCCATATGAGTGGAAGATAAATGTTATGACTTTCGGTAAACATTATATAAAGGTGTATGCATATGGTGATGAAATAGCAAGGGATGAGATGGATATAATTGCTCTCATTCCCTATATACCATAAATTATATAACCAAATTTCCAATTAAAGGGGTGTGAAATTGAAAGGCAAGATATGGTTAGTCGTGGTATTGCTTCTTATACCTTCAATAAGTGCACAGCAAAAGGCAGATATTTATGTTACAGATGCAGAGATAACTCCAACAGATATATATGCAGGAGATCAGGTAATTGTTAATGTCACCGTTGGCAATAGTGGAGAAGAAGCATATGATATTGCTGTAGCTCTTTTTGTTGATAACAGAACACAGACAGTCGATGAAATTGTAATAGACAGGCTGGGGGCGGGGGAGGAAAGGCAGGTTAATTTATACTGGTTTGCTGAAGAGGGGGAGCATACNTTATTCATATTCGCTGATTACAATGGAAAGATAGACGAGGAAGANGAAGACAATAATATAATAAGTATTGAGGTGAATGTTAAAAAGCCACTATATCCTCCTTTTCCACCTGTGCCAGCAAATGCAACATGGTGGGATAGTAACTGGCATTACAGGGTGCCTGTGACTGCGTCGATGATGGGGCAGAGAGAAAATTTTGTTTCTGCAGATAAAATGGTATATTGCACCATTAATTTTACTGAATTAATGGATAAAATTTCCTACAGCCAAGCAGGAAGCTTCTCAAAAAGAACATTTTATCCAAATTCAGTGAGAGTGNTTGAATATGTTCTCAGCAACAATACATGGATATCAATGAGAAATGTTGGAAGGGAAGTAATATTGAGCGATGATTATGATGCTATTAAAAATGCAAATGTTACTGTAATATGGGTTATGGAAAATAATCTCAATCCTCANGAAAGGAGATATTATTACATTTACTGGGACACTGTGGAGAATGGTTATAANAGNGGAGAATTTGGCAGAATATATTCAGGAATAAAGAATGCTGAGTTTGAGGACAAACATTCCACTCAATGGAAAAATATCACAGAAGGACTCATCAAATGGGATATAGGATATGCAAAAGATCCTATAGAAGGAGACGGATGTTATAAGATATATGCAAAGGGAGCTCTGGGTAAAGGAGGCTACATATGGCCGGTGAGCTATGCTAAAGTCACTCAGAACTTCAAAGTGCCAGATGGAGGAAAAACAAATTATATTCTCCATGCAAAAATTTTTGTATTTTCTGATTTAGATGGGGTGGAATGGCAAATCCTTATAGATGGTGAGGCAATTGAAAGCGGTTATTCAACAGGAGGATGGATAGAAATAAACAAGAATGTAACTTCTTACCTGAAGAACAGAAATTCAGCCACCGTTTCCTTTAAATTGGAGATAACACAGTCATTGATAACCACGGAGCAGCATGAAGTGTATGCATATCTTGATTCATTCTGGATAGAGACGCCAAATGTGGATGTTAATATATTCGTCAATGATTCCCATGGATGGTGGGCTGATGCATATGGAATGGAGAGTGAATATATTGCCGGGGTGGATGGAAAAGACACAATGGAATATATAGAGGTGAAAAGTATCGCCTCACCAAAAGAAGTGGTTGCAAAACTTTATTCTCCGAAGGCAGAAGTTATGAAGGTTTCGATGCCTCTACCGGATCCAAGTTTCGAGATAGAAGATTATACATTTTTATCCACTTCGAATCCACAAACCACATTTGCCTCTCTTCAGAGCAACGTTGTTCACAGTGGAGAAAGAGCTGTTGAACTCAGGTTGGATAATTACGAAGGCAAATGGGAATTTGAAAATGAAGAAGTTAAGGATGGGGATTTGGCAAGGTTGAAACAAAATATCACATATGGCATTTCTCTGGCTGATTTGCCAAATTTATATTTCTGGTATAATATTGAAAAATCATCCTCATCTGCTGTCCTCAATTATACTCTTTTGACTATAGGTTCTTCTCCGAAATTCCACACCATATATCTTGATGATTTGATTGCAGATGGAGATTGGCATAGATATGATATTCCTTCTCATGTTTTGAATGCGTGGAGAAGAAGTGATGGAAAGGTTGTTGCAGTAGAAATCAGGCTTATAGCAATGGATGACGGAGCAGAAAGCACTGTGTATATTGATGACTTGGGCTATTCCTTCATGCCATACAATGCTACAGATAGAACAAGATGGAGAATAGAGGACTTTTATACATTTACTGGAGGAGATGAGATAGGAAAATGGAGGCTGGATATTATAATAGCGGATGGCTCCGATTACAGAATAGAGAAAAGTTTCCTAATAAACGTTGATGCAGCAGCAAATCTTGATATTTTTAAGTTAGAGCAGCCATCACAGCTTAAAGAAGGCGAAGAAGGAAAATTTGTAGTTTATGTTACAAATCATGGTCCAAAAGAAGTTCCAGAGGATGTGCCAATAAATGTTAGCCTGGCTATATACCAAGAAGATGGCGACTACATAAAAATGAGAAAATCCGTTGCTGGATTGCAAGTGGATGAAATCAAAAAGGTTGAATTTGAATGGACTGCTATTTACGGAAAGGAAGAATATGAAGGGACATGGAAGATTATAGCAAGGGTAAATGAGAAGGGAGATATACCAGAGTGGAATATGAAAGATAACTGGTATGCCTCTTCCATCCAGGTTGAGCCACGCCCGGATTTAAAAATTGATATGGAGGATATCGCTTTCATGCCGAGCCATCCAGCGGCAAATGAGACATTCAATATTTCAATCATTGTTCATAACATAGGTTATGCAAACGCTTCAGCAAAAATAAGGATATTTAAGAAAGGAGAGGGTGATGATAAATTTATTTTAATCACAAACGGAAGCATNGAAAAATTCATTGAAGGAAAAAGCTGGGAGAAAATCGTGTATCCATGGAAGGCAGAAGAAGGCACCTATCACATAAAAGTGGAAGTGAAATGCGAGGAAGAGAAAAATTTAAAGAACAATGTTGTGATAAAGGATGTAAAGGTAGGAGGAGAAACAGATTTCAGTCCGCCAGTTATAGAGAGCATAAGAATAAAGCCTGATATTCAGGCAATGGGTAAAAATGTAAATATATCGGCAACTATTTTTGATGAAAATACAACAGTTGATAAGGCCATTGTTGCAATTTTCAATGATAGCAAGGAAGAAACATATTGCATGAAGAGAATGGGAACCACAGATATCTATTATATCAACATTTCAATCAATGAAATAGGATATTACAGCTTTGTTATAAGAGCATGGGATACCGCCACTTTGCAGAATATGAAGGAGAGCGAAGAAAAAACATTCAGGATTGTATATGAAGATATTGAGACCGATCCTCCAATAATAAAAGCAATATCAATTGATCCACCAACTGCTGTGCAAGTGATATTTGGCAGGGTTAACATTTCTGCCCTTATAGATGATGAAAGTGGCATACAGAAAGCTTTACTCATAGTTAAACATGGTGAGAATGAAGATGTATATGAGATGAAGGAGGGCAAAAATAAGATTTACTATTACGAGAAAGAATATGATAAAACAGGCAAATTCTATTATTACATAAAAGCCATTGATGCATCAGCAAATGCAAATTACAATGTTTCATCGACAAATTATTTTGAAATTCCTATTGATTACGACTTGGATGATGTTCCTGATATTGTTGAAGTAGAATTAGGAGCCGATCCACAGAATGCAAGCCAAACAATAAATGTCAGCATAGGAGATGAATATGGATATCTTTTATGGATAGAGGAGAAAAATGAATATGTATACTGGGACAGAGACGACAATACAAGTAGGGACACCAGTAAACAAGATGTTAATAATGATGGCATAGAGGAAATTTTGTTTGATATTAATGGTGACGGAAAATATGATTATTATTATATCACAGAAACAAAAGAACTGGTGAAATATTACGAAAAGGAAGAGAAAAAAGCCAGTGAAACAGTCTGGATATTGCCTCCGTTAATATTATTCATATTGGTGTGCATTAGTTTCCTATTCATCAAAAAGAAATAAAACCTCGCAGCCTCGGAACAATTATTATGGAAAAGATGCAGAGGAACATAACTATTGATATTGCATTGGTCAGAATGGATGAAATTTTTTCCGCTCTTTCCTTTTTCACTCTGAGTTTTGAAATTACATAACTTATGCCATCT
>MTNE01000101.1 GCA_002011355.1 Thermoplasmatales archaeon JdFR-43
AGCATTCTGTCATCAAACATGGCATCGATCCAGCTGAAGCAGACATTGAAATGGGTGGTGATATAGTAGTTGGTAAATTTGTTGATATTGAGAAGCCGACATTTGATGAAGCCGTCTATGAACTCATAAAGAAGGCGAGAAAATGAGGATAGAAATAAAATTTGGGGGATTTGGAGGGCAGGGAATAATCTTAATGGGAAATATTACTGCAAGGGCAGCAGCAATATATGATGGCAAAAATGCTGTCTTTACTCCATCTTATGGACCTGAGGCAAGAGGAGGAGCAGCGAGTTCAAACGTTGTTATAAGTAATGAGGAAATAGACTATCCATATGTTACAAATCCAGATATTCTCGTTGTTATGAGTCAGGGAGCATATGAGAAATTTGCCCCTATCCTCAAAGATGATGGCCTACTTATAATAGATGAGGACTTAGTTAAGTTAAAGAATGGGGAGGGAAAAGTAGCCAAAATACCGGCAACAAGGATAGCAGAAGAACTTGGCAAGAGAATTGTTGCAAATATAGTTATGCTCGGCTTCTTTACAGGCGTAACAAAACTTATATCCTACGATGCTATTAAGAAAGCTGTTCTTGAAAGCGTGCCAGCCAGATTTAGAGAATTAAATGAAGAAGCTTTAGAGAAAGGTTATAGGCAAGGGGTAGAATGGCAAGAAGAATAGGAGTGTTTGTGTGTCATTGTGGCGTAAACATTGCTGGTGTTGTTGATGTGGAGAGAGTGGCAGAGGAATTAAGAAAATATCCTGGCGTTGCTTTTGCAACCACATACCAGTACATGTGCTCTGACCCTGGACAAAATTTAATAAGGCAGAAAATAGAGGAGGAAAACTTGGATGCTGTTATTATAGCAGCATGCTCCCCAACAATGCATGAAGAAACTTTTCGCAACGTTTGCAAAGAATTTTTTAATCCTTATAGATGTGAAATGGCAAACATAAGAGAGCAATGTTCATGGGTTCATGATGGCGAAGAAGCGACAGAAAAGGCAATAAAGCTTGTAAAGGCGACTGTTGAAAAGCTTAGGGGCAACGAAGATTTAATGCCCATCTTTGTTCCAGTTGAAAAGAAATGTTTAGTAATAGGAGGAGGTATTGCCGGCATACAGGCTGCCTTAGATATAGCAGATGCTGGTTATAAAGTCATTTTAGTTGAAAAAGAAGCAAGCATTGGTGGCAGAATGGCCCAGCTCAGCGAAACTTTCCCCACTTTAGACTGCAGCCAGTGTATTTTAACACCAAAGATGGTTGCTGTTGCAAGACATCCGAATATAAAGTTGATGGCTTATAGTGAGGTTATAGACATATCCGGCTATGTTGGCAATTTTGATGTTAAAATTTTGAAGAAGCCCCGTTATGTAGATGAAGATGCATGCACTGTATGTGGGGACTGCGAAAAAGCCTGCCCAGTTATAATTCCAAATGAATTTGATATGGAAAAGAAGCCAAGGAAAGCAATATACATTCCATTTCCACAGGCTGTTCCATCAACATATACTATAGATAGAGAAGCATGTCTTGGTTTAGCCCCTTTAACCTGTGCTCAGTGCAAAGATGCATGTGAGGCAAATGCAATAAACTATGACATGCAGCCAAAAATTGTGGAGGAGAAGGTTGGAGCAATTATAGTTGCAACTGGCTATGATTTGTATGATAAAAACAAGCTTGTTGAATATGGATATGGTGAGGATGATGACATAATAACTAGCCTAGAATTTGAAAGAATGCTATCAGCAAGTGGCCCTACAGGAGGAATAATAATAAAGCCTTCCACAGGCAAAGTTCCAAAAAAAGTTGTTTTTATTCAATGTGCAGGCTCAAGAGATAAGCAGCATATGCCATACTGCAGCAGTATATGCTGCATGTATACAGCAAAACATGCTTTGCTTTACAAACATCACGTTCCAGATGGGGAAGCTTATATTTTCTACATAGATATAAGAGCTACTGGCAAAAACTATGAAGAATTTATTGCCCGCGTCATGGAAGAAGAGCGAATAAATTATGTCAGGGGCAAGGTTGCAAAGATATACAGGGAGGGAGATAAAATAGTTGTATGGGGTGTTGATACACTAACTGGCAAAAAAGTTGAGATTAAAGCTGATTTGGTTGTTTTGGCAATGGCAATTGTCGGCAGGAAGGAAACAAAGGAAATAGCAAAGTTGTTAAAGGTTGCTGTAGATGATGGAAACTTTTTGAAGGAATCTCATCCAAAATTAAAACCAGTGGAGGCATTATCCAGAGGAATATACTTTGCAGGCTGTGCTCAATCGCCAAAGGATATTCCTGCTGCTGTTGCCCAGGCATCTGCTGCCGCCTCGAAAGTGCTGGCTATATTTTCAAAGGATAAATTAGAGAAGGATCCGCTTATTGCTGTTGTCGATGAAGATCGCTGCTCAGGATGTGGAGTTTGCGTTAGTGTATGTCCATATGGAGCAATGCAGCGCCAACCAAATGGAAAGGCTAAATGTATAGAAGCATTATGTGAAGGATGCGGAACATGTGCAGCTGCATGTCCAAGCAATAATATTGAAATGCGTAACTATAAAGATGAGCAGATAGAAAAAATGATAGAGGTGATAGTATGAGTTTTGAGCCAAAAATTGTAGCATTTTTGTGCAACTGGTGTGCCTATGCTGGAGCAGATATGGCAGGAACTTCCCGCCTAAAATATCCAGCAAATGTTGTACCAATAAAGGTAATGTGTTCTGGCAGAGTTGATCCAGAATTCATTATAGATGCTTTTGAGAAAGGAGCAGATGGCGTATTTATAGGAGGATGCCATCCTGGAGACTGCCATTACGTCAATGGCAACTACAGGACAAGAAGAAGAGTAAAGATGATGAAGAAATTGCTTGAGGAAATGGGAATAAATCCTAAGAGGCTGCGCTTAGAATGGGTCTCTGCCACAGAAGGACAGAAATTTTCAAGAGTTATAGAGGACTTTGTAAATGAAATAAAGGAACTTGGTCCATCTCCATGGAGGAAATAAAATGAAGAAGAAAATAGCAATGTATTGGGGTGCTGGATGTGGAGGATGCGATGTTTCATNGCTGGGCATACATGAAAAACTTCTGGATTTGCTTGATGACATAGAAATAGTATTCTGGCCATGCGCCACAGATTTTAAATACGAAGATTTGGAAAAAATGCCAGATAAAAGCATAGATATTGCATTTTACAATGGAGCAATAAGAACAGAAGAAAATGAGAAGATTGCAAAACTGCTGAGGAAAAAAGCAAAGATGCTTGTTGCATACGGCTCATGCGCATCAGAAGGATGCGTTATTGGATTGGCAAATTTGCATGATAGGAGGCAAATTTTCAATNTCGTTTATTTACAAAATGAAACAACAAAAAATGATGATAAAATATTGCCAAAGGAGCATACAAATGATTTGGAATTGCCAGAGTTTCTACCCCATTTAAAGACACTGGAACAGGTTGTTAAAGTAGATGCTGTTATCCCAGGATGTCCNCCCATGAGGCCTGTGCTTGAAGAAGCTTTAGAAGCATTGCTGCAGGGAAAAACAAAGTTTGGCAAAGAAGTGGCTTTATGTGATGAATGTCCTCGCAAAGATTCAAAACCGGAGAAGATAGAAATTGAACACTTCTACAGATGGCATGAGAAAGAAGATAATGGTGATTGTTTTCTGGCGCAGGGCATAATATGTATGGGTCCTGCCACACTTGCAGGTTGCCAAGGAGAATGTATCTCCGCCAACATTCCCTGCACAGGCTGCATGGGGCCTACACCAAAAGTTAAAGATCAAGGAGCTGCCATGTTATCTGCCATCGCTTCTTTACTTGGAGACATAGATGAAGAAAAAGAGGAGGAAATTATAAATAGCATCCGCGACATGATTGGCACTTTCTATAAATATAGGGCTGCAAAACTTTTGCCAGAAGGGAGGTTGAAAGATGAAAGTTAGTATCGACCCCATTACAAGACTTGAGGGGCACGGAAAAATAGAGATTTTTTTAGATAAAGATGGCAATGTCGAAAAGGCATATATGCAAGTGCCTGAGCTTCGCGGCTTCGAAATGTTCTGTCGCGGAAGAAAAGCAGAGGATATGCCAATTATAACAGCAAGAATATGTGGTGTATGCCCAGAGGCACATCACATGGCAGCAGCAAAGGCATTGGATGCGGCATTCAATGTTGAGCCTCCTGAAACAGCTAAAAAGCTTAGAGAGTTGCTTTATAACGCATATATATTCTATGATCATTGCCTTCATTTATATTATCTGGGGGGCATAGATGTATTGCTTGGAGATGTGAGTAAGGAAGAAAGAAATGTCATAGGCTTGATCAAAAAATTTGGCGTTGAAATTGGAAAAGAAGTTATCAAGCATCGCCGCTATGCCATGGAAATNGTTAAAATGCTTGGTGGAAGAGAAATTCATCCTGTTTCAGCCATACCTGGAGGAGTAAGCAAAGGGATAAANGAGGANGAAAGAAGAGANATATTGGANAGGGCAAAATCATGTATTGAATTTGGCAAAAAAAGCATGGAAATTTTTAAGGAAGTATTCAACAGCAAAAGATGGAATGAATTGCTTGGCTTGGATTCACTTCAAACATATTACATGGGGCTCGTTGATAAAAATAACCATGTGAATTATTATGATGGCGATATACGCATTGTATCTCCTGATGGCAAGGAAATGGCAAAGATTAAGCCAAAGGATATTTTAAATCACATAGAAGAGCATGTTGAGGAGTGGAGTTATGTTAAGTTTCCTTATTTAAAAGAGATAGGATGGAAGGGACTNGTCGACGGCAAAGAAAGCGGAATATACAGAGTAGGGCCGTTAGCAAGGCTAAATGTTGCAGATGGAATGAATACNAGCCAAGCAATGAAGGAATTTGAGGAATTCAGGAAAGATGGNGTGNTTCATGAAACCTTTGGCTATTATCAAGCCCGNCTCATAGAAATGCTAAATGCTGCAGAAAGAATGTATGATTTGGCTAATGATAATGCGATAACAGGCAGTGATATACGCAATATGCCAAATGAGCCAGGAGAAGGAATAGGAGTTGTTGAAGCAGCAAGAGGTGTGCTCATACACCATTATAAACTTGATGATAAGGGACTTGTAAAGGAGGCGAATATGATTGTTGCAACCACAAACAACAATGCCGCAATAAATATGAGTGTTGCAAATGCTGCAAGAAAAGTAATTAAAAATGGCAAAGTGAATGATATTTTGCTAAATAAAGTTGAATCAGCATTTCGTTGCTATGATCCTTGCCTAGCATGTGCTTCTCATTCTCTTGGTGATACGCCCATAGTAGCTGACATATACTGGAAAGGAAAGCTGTATAAAAGGCTGAAGAAAAATGTATAGTGTTGTTGTTGGCGTTGGTAACCCGTTGCTGGGAGATGATGCGGTCGGCTTGGAGGTAGCTAAGCAGTTAGATGGCAAAATAAATGCAGATGTTAAACTTGCAATAGCTGGTGGACTTGAACTGGCTGAGATTATTGCTGATTATGAACTTGCGGTGATAGTGGATGCAATTAAAAACATGGAAGGTGTGAAAGAAATTGATGTTGACGAATATGAGGAGAGTGTCGCCAATCACGACATTTCATTTCCTTCTGCATATCGCATCCTTTCCCGTTATATAAGGATGCCAAAGGTTAGAGTCATTGGAGTAGGAATAAAAAATCTGGAAATTAAAGAGGAATTATCAGAAGAGGTAAAAAAACTTATGCCCATTGCAATTGAAAAGATTAAGGAAATTCTGGAGGAGGAAAATGAACTGGCTATTATCTAAAGTTGAGGAATTATCTGGCGAAAATCTGTATGCATGTTATCAGTGTGGCAAATGTTCAGCAGGCTGTCCAATGGCAAATGAAATGGATTTATTGCCGAATCAGGTTATACTGCTTGTAATAAGAGGAGATGAAGGTGTTGTTGATGCAAAAACACCATGGGTCTGCGCTCAGTGCTATCAATGTGGTGTGAGATGCCCAAAAAATGTTGATATTACAAAAATTATGGAGGCGTTGCGTCTCATAAAATTAAGGAAGAATCTCGATCATATCAAACTGGAAAAAGTGAAAAAGAATTTGCCACAGATTGCTCTGGTAAGTGCAACCCGTAAATATACTGGGTGATAAAATGGAGATAGCATACTATCCCGGCTGTACATTAAAAACGAATGCAAAGGAATTTGAAGAGACTGCCATAAAGGTATTTGAAAAGCTGGGGATAAAGTTGAAGGAAATAAACAAATGGTACTGTTGTGGCACAGTCTATAGCCTGGCTACAGATAATTTAATGTACAGGCTTGCGGCAATAAGAAATTTGATAAGGGCAAAAGAGGAGGGCTATGATAAGCTCGTTACACTATGCTCAATATGTTACAATACATTAAAACAGACAAATTTGATGGCTAAGGAAGATGAGGATGCGATGTATAA
>MTNE01000091.1 GCA_002011355.1 Thermoplasmatales archaeon JdFR-43
CAGGATAATACCTTACGGGGTACACTCCAATTGTTAAAAATATAACGCGCTCATCATTATACAGTCCTACACCAATATTATAGATGAACCATTTATCTGGATATGCGTCTTTATTCTCATATATAGTGGGATTTTCTTTCAGCTCGATATTTTTCTTGCTGCCATCAAGAGGTATTGGTCCAATGGCAGGCACAATTTTTTTATCAAGCTTCAATGTTTTTATACTATCTGGCAGACATTCTACACTAATTATTTTTGTTCCAAGAGGGAAGATAAATGTTTTTGTGATAATAGGCAGCATGGGAGCGCCAGCATCATTCATATATGAAGTGGCTTCTTTTAGCGACACAGTTGCGTAATTTCTGCCCTCATAAATAACTGGTTCAGAGAATTTTAGTGTTATTTCGTCTCTTGTTCTCTCAGCATCAGCTGCTGTGATACTCTCCTTTTTTTCGATACTTTGAAAGCCAGCCATTGTTGCACTAAAAATTAGACACAGAACAAGTAAACCCCCAATAAACCTCCCTTTTTTCATTTTATCTCCTCATATTTTATGTAAAGAACACCTTTAAAATTTTCGATGTAGAGGAAATATGAACGCAGAATAACTAAGCTTTTATTTATCATCTTTCGAAAATTCTGAATTCAAAAAGTGATAGCCTGTTCCTCTTCATTTATGCATCCATANATTTCACCAGATAATGTATATATATTAAAATCCCATTATATCTTTTGGAGGTAAAAATGAAAGGAAAAGCTTTGTTAATTGGGATTTTGTTGATGACAACAATAGCATCAGCAAACCTTTTTGTTGTCGATAAAGAAACAATTGATGTGAAAGAAACAACAATTATCAAACCCATTAAGGCAAGAGGACATGAACATCTTCTGGCAGTGGAGGGAAAAGAAATTAAGAATGCTCTCAAAATGGTGACTCTACCAACAAATATACCTGTCGCCAATACTGAAGATACAGAATTTCATCCAACAATAGCATCATCTGGCTCGATATTCTTTGCTGGCTATACNTATGCACCAAGCATAATTGAACAGTACATATACATGGCAGTTTCTCTGGATGGAGGAGAAACGTTTGTGCCAGCAGGATACTGGAATATTGAAGGTGCACTGGACTATCCATCATTTGACCATTGGGGTGGAAACACATTCTATGGAACATTCATGCCAGATCCAAATACAGCGTACATGTATTTAATGGAGATAATGGATATAACAGATACCGGTACATGGGGTCTTGTATATTGGGACTGGTCATCATATGGATGGTATGAATTTAAAGAGCCAGCAATAGCATGTCATAACAGTCAGGACCCATGGGAGTTTGGAGTTATTGCAACAATTGCATCCACAGAATATGAAGACTATCCATGTGTTGATGCTCCACATATGTTCTTTGCAGACCCAGATGCAGAAGGTACGGGATGGATAAGCTGGTGGCCTGAATATAATTATTCTGCTCATGCTGCAGCAACTATAGACAAGGCAAGAAACATGTTTTACTGTGCATATGACTGGTATAATGAGACAGCGGCAACATGGAATATTTTGCTGTGGGTAAGAAGCTTCGAAGATCCCCTGGGAGGAAGCTATATGATTGAGATACCATCATCCTTCTATGCAATGTATCCAGCAGTNGCTGCCTATAATGATAAGATAGTGATTGTCTGCCAGAGCGATGAACATATAAATCAGGATATTGTATGCTTCTATTCTTCAGATGGAGGAGCAACATGGAGTACATCATATGTAACAAATGCTCCAGAAGATGATTTGTATCCTTCTCTGATAATATCCGGAGATAAAGTAATATGCACGTTTGTAAGACAGGGAAATCTTTATTATACATACAGCGAGGACTGGGGGGCAACATGGGAAGAGCCAATCAAGCTCAATGAAGTGGATGGAAGCGTTTCTTCAGAATTCAGAACAGCAGCCATATGTGAGGCAGGAGCAGTATGGACAGACACAAGAAATGGAAATGCAGATGTTTATTTCAATACATTCCCTGTACCTGTATTAACAGTTGATGTCTCTGGAGGATTTGGAGTAAAGGCAACAGTATCCAATGTAGGAACAGCTGCAGCTGAGAATGTACCATGGAGTATTGAGCTCACAGGGCTTGTATTCATAGGAGCAAAGAAAGAGGGCACCATTACTTCATTAGCACCTGGAGAAAGCACCACAATAAAATCTGGCCTTGTATTCGGTATAGGGCCGACAACAATAACTGTAACCGCCGGCGGAGTAACAGAAACAAAAAGTGGCTTTATTTTGGGCCCACTGGTGCTNGGAGTGAGCTAGGCCCTTTCCCCTCTTTTATTCTTTTCCATATAACAGGGCATCCATTAAAACAGCTATTATGCCAGTTAAAAAAACCATATCAAGTATTGAAGCGCCACCTATACTTGCCACAGTAACTTTTCTCACGCCTATATGNAGCAGTTCTTTCAGATGAAGTAAATCAGCACCTATCAGCACGCCCATTGTTCCAGAGGCATATGCAATGGAAGCTGCCNTCTTTTTACTTTTTATCGATGCAATTATTGAATAAAAGCTTGCAACTACAGGTGGAATGAGCCAGTACGGAAAGATAGCCACAACGCCTTCTCCTGTAACCATTGTAACATTATAGGCAAAATAGGCCACTATTATCATGCCCAGTATGCTTCTTCCAGCAATCTTTCTTGAGAAGATGAGATATATACTTATTATAATGGGAATCAAAGCCCCTCCAACATTTATTGCAATAATCCATTTATTATATTCNAGNAAAGGCAAATCGATTTTTCCAAAAATTATGCAGCTGAAGACAATCAGGCTCGCCTCCCATTTTTTAAATCCTACTTCCTCAAATGCAGATAATAGTATTATGTAAAGGATGTAAAAAAGGAGGGCAAATATTAGCAGTGTTAGCAGGGAAAACATAACCTTAATAATTTTCAAATATTTTAATCAATTCCTTTAAATCTCTTTTTTCTACAATAAAATCGACTTGATCCGCCAGTTCATCTCTTGCATTGAATCCAATTCTCAGTCCAGCCATTTTGAACATGCATATGTCNTATTTTGTATCTCCTATTACTATCACATCTCTTTTTTCAACTCCAATTTTTTTCATCAAACTTTTCAGCACTACATCTTTTCTTTTTATTGGAACTCTCAAAATTCCTTTCCACGGAATGTCATCTTTAAACTCAATGCCATTTGCAAAAACATAATCTATGCCAAATTTTGCTATTCTTTTTGCCAGCAAATCAATACCTCCTGAAATAATGGCTGTTTTGCCTTTCCTGCTGCAATATTTTATGCATTCCTCTGTTCCGGGGGTAAGAGGAATTTCTTCTAAGGCTTTGACTATGTCTTGCTTTGTTATACCATTCTCCCTCCATCTTTTGATATCTTCATTCAAAAATTCCTCATCACTTATTTCTCCATTTAAATAAAGATCAACCAAGTCAGAGTTATCAATTCCAAATTTTTTATGAATGATCTTCCATGAACTTCTTTCTTCAATGAATACGCCGTCCATGTCAAATACTGTTAGCATTAAATTGCATATAGTTTTTAAATTTAAATTATATACATAGTTAAGATGAGTTTGATACCGAAAATAGGCATAACCGGTTTNCCTAGAGTTGGGAAGACAGANGGTCTTATCAGAGTGATAAAGAGGCTTGAAGGAAGATATACTTTTGGAGGGATGGTTACTAAAGGAATAGAAGAAAATGGTGTTAGAGTCGGTTTTAAAATTGTTGATTGGATGACAAAAGAGGAAAAACTTTTCGCTCATGTGGATTTGGATACACCTTATAGAGTTGGAAAATACAAGATAGATTTGAAAGCTTTGGAGGAATTTGGTATACCTGCAATAAGAAGAGCAATGGAAAGCAAGGAAGTAGATATAGTGATTATAGACGAAGTTGGAAAAATGGAGCTGGAGAGTAAAAAATTCAGAGAAGTTGTGAAAGAAGCTCTGGAATGTGATAAGCCGGTCTTATTGACTCTGCACAAAAAATCTCGTGACTCCTTACTACAGGATATAAGAAATATGAATAATGTCAGAATACTGGAAATAACTCCTGTGAACAGAAATGTATTACCATATAAAATAGAAAAGTTATTGAAGGAAGAATGGCAGCAATAATAAAAGAGGGGAAAGTCGAAATTTTTCTGGAAAAACTCCATCATTATAAAGGGCCCGGAAAAAAACAGGCAGGATTTTACAATCCAGCACTGGAAATTGACAGGGACTTGAATGTGGCCTTCTGCGAGTATGTGGCAGCAAAGGGGGCAAAAAAATTTCTGGATGGGCTGGCGGCAAGTGGCATAAGAGGAGTAAGAATTGCGAAGGAAGTTAAAGGAGATATAGAAGTGGACATAAACGATTACAATCCAAAATCATATGAGATTATAAAGAAAAATATTGAGATGAATAAAGTGAAGGCAAATGCTTTGAATGAGAACTTATGCATTCTTTTGCAGAAAAGGAGATACGACTACATTGATATCGACCCTTATGGTTCTCCCATTCCCTTTATTTCGTGTATGTTCAGAGCATTAAAGAAAAAAACATTTGTTGCGATAACGGCAACTGATACAGCAACTCTATGCGGAATTTACAGGAAAGCATGTATAAGGAAATATCATTCCATCCCATTGAGAGGACATGCATCAAAAGAGGCAGGAATAAGAATTTTGATTGGTTATATAGCAAGGCAAGCATCAAGTTTTGATTACAGTTTCAGGCCAATTATAGGCTATACTCATGGTCATTTTTTCAGAGTATATGGAGTGATGGAAAGGGGGGCAAGAAAGGCGGATGAAAGCATGAAAAATATGGGATGGATTTACTGGGAAGATGGGTGGAAAATAAGCGATTTTGAGGAAATGGAAAAAAAGCCAATAGCTGGACCAATATGGACAGGAAAGTTATATGATTACAATGTCATTGAAGAGGTAGAAGAAATTGTAAGGAAAAAAGAATTGAGGAAGAAAGAAATGCTGCTGAAATTACTCAATTTCTTCAAAGAGGAAGCAGAATTGCCACCCTTATATTATGAAAGCAGTTTTATTGCAAAGGAGTTGAAGGTTGTACAACCAAAAATGGCGAAAATTATTGAAAAATTAGAGAAAAGAGGTTATAAAGCTGGGAGGACACATTTTATGTTAAATGCATTTAAAACTGATGCACCTTATAGTGTAATAAAGGAAATATTCAGATGAAATGTGAAATATGTGGGAAAGGAGATGCTGCAGAAGCATTGAGGGTGTGCAGAAACTGCATTTTAGAAGGAAAAGGGTATGAATATATACAGAAAGCTCATAAAATATTGCCGAACAGAGGAAAAGCGTGTAATATGTGNGGTAATGATTGCAGAATGGAAGAGAGACAAAAAGGTTTCTGTAGACTGAGAGAAAATAGGGAAGAAAAAATCTTGANTTATTCTGATAGAAAGACAGCTATAGGGCAGTATTATTATGATTCTCTCCCAACAAATTGTGTGGCTTCATGGGTATGTGGGCTTGAAAAAGGATATAATCTTGCTGTTTTTTATGGGGCATGCAATTTTGACTGNCTTTTTTGTCAGAACTGGATTCACCATGAGATGGCTGAAAAAAGACAGCCAGTTATAACAGCAGATGAAGTTATAAAAGCTGCTGAAAATGCGAAATGTGTATGCTTTTTTGGAGGAGATCCAAGCTGCCAGATTTTACATGCGTTGAATGTTGCTGAGCATGTAGAAGCAATTGTGTGCTGGGAAACAAACGGAAATTTNGCCAAAAGATATCTGCCAGAGGTAGCCAAGCATACAGATGGAATAGTAAAATTTGATTTGAAGACATGGAATGAAAAACTTTCCTATGCTTTATGTGGGGTATCAAACAAAAATTCGTATGAAAATTTTGAATATCTGGCAAAGCATTGCAGAATGGCAGCAAGTACTTTGCTTGTGCCGTATTACATAAATGCTGAAGAAGTTTATGATATAGCTTCTTTTATTGCTTCCATTGATGACAATATTCCATACACCCTGCTTGCTTTNTATCCATGTTATAAAATGAGTGATTTGCCGTATACAAGCAAAAAACAGGCAATGGAATGTTATGATGCAGCGAAAAAAGCGGGATTAAAAAAAGTTAGAATAGGAAATATTCATTTGTTGAGATAAAGTGATAAAATGAAAATCCTAGATGTGATGCATGTGCTTTTCATTTTTAATTCTATGACAAAATAAAGACATAAAAAGCAATTTCTCGTTGTGAACAATAA